>JAURQY010000050.1 GCA_030835875.1 Nitriliruptorales bacterium
CGACCTGCTGCGGCGCTGGATGGACTCGGACGGGGTCCAGGTCCGATCCGTCGAGGGGACGCTCGCGTCACCGGTCGCCGGCGCCGCGCTGCTCGCGACGCTGCGCGACGAGCTGCGCGCGGCCGAGCGGTCGGACCGTCAGGACGACATCGTGCTCACGCGAGCGAAGGTCCGCAGCCGGACCGCGAAGCTCACTCCGGAGCGAACCCGTCCGTCCACTTGATGCTGCATCCGAGGGACGGGGTGAGCCCCTGAGGGATGGCGTCGCCTGCGAGGACCGCATCGATCGCCGCGCCCAGGTCGGCCCGGGTGAGCGGCTCGCCGTTGCGCGGGTCAGGCGACGGCGGACCCGGGGGCGAGGTCCTCGTCGGGGGCGAGCAGCGAAACCGCCCCGTCGGGATGCAGGCCGCCGATGACGAGGAAGCGGCTCTCGAGCCCAGCGATGCGGCGCACGCCGAGGTTGACCGCACCGACAACGAGCCGACCGACGAGCGCCGACGGGTCGTAGCGGGTGATCTGGGCGCTGGTCTCGAGCTCGCCGATCACCGGGCCGAAGTCGACGCACAGGCGCAGCGATGGCTTGCGCGCCTCGGGGAACGGCTCGGCGGAGACGACACGTCCGACGCGGAGGTCGAGCGCGTGGAAGTCCTCCGCGTCGACGTCCGGCTTCGCCGCGAGCGTCTCCGGCGCGTAGCGCGCGCCGCCGTCGACGACCTCGTGCTCGCCGCCCACGTCAGCCCGCTGCGTCGTCGGTCACCCGTGCCGACGCGTCGACCCAGCGTGCGAGCACGTCGCGCGCCGCACCCTCGCTGAGCAGCACGCGCGCCCGTGCGACACCGTCGGCGAGGTCGTCGGCGACGCCAGCGACGACGAGCGACGCGGCGGCGTTGAGCGCGACGAGGTCGGCGCGCGGACCCGGTGCGCCAGCGAGCACCTCGTCGGCGAGCGCACGGTTGCGCGCGACGTCACCCCCGCGCAGGTCGTCGAGGCTCGCCGGTGCGATGCCGAGCGCTGAGGGATCGACGCGCGACTCGCTGACCTCACCGTCACGCACCTCCCACACGCGACTCGTCGTCGTGGTGGTGAGCTCGTCGAGCCCGTCGTCTCCGTGGACGACGAGCGCGTGGGTGTGCCCGAGGCGCGCGAGCGTCGCCGCGACGAGCTCGCCGACCCGCACGTCAGGGACGCCGACGACCTGGCGGCGCACGCGCGCCGGGTTCGAGAGCGGCCCGAGCAGGTTGAAGACGGTGCGCAGCCCGAGCGCCGTGCGGACGGGCGCCACGTGCCGCATCGCGGGGTGATAGCGGCGTGCGAAGAGGAAGGTGATCCCGACCTCGTCGAGCACCGTGCGTGCAGCCTCCGGTCCGAGGTCGATCGTGACGCCCCACGCCTCGAGGAGGTCCGCGCTGCCGGCGCGGCTCGACGCCGCGCGGTTGCCGTGCTTGACCACGGGCACGCCTGCAGCCGCGACGACGAGCGCGGCGATCGTCGAGACGTTGATCGTGTCCGCCCCGTCACCGCCGGTCCCGCACGTGTCGACGGCGCGGTCGATGACGTCGGCGGGGAGGACGAGCGGGGTCGCCGCGTCGACCATGCCGCGCACGAGGCCCGCGACCTCGTCGGCCGTCTCGCCCTTCGTGCGCAGCGCGACGAGCAGCGCACCGGTCAGCGCCGGGTCGACCTCGCCCGCCATCAGCGCCCCCATCAGCGCATGGGCCGCGTCCTGCGGGAGGTCCTCGCCCGCGACGAGCCGTGCGAGCAGCCCGGCCGGCGCGACCGAGGTGTCGGGCGCCGGCGTGACGCTCAACGGCCGCTGCGCCGCAGCGCCGTGCCGACCTGCGCCTGCGCGGCACCGGCGTCGCCGTAGGGCGGGAGCGTCGTGCCGGGCAGCGCACGGACCGTGGCGGCGACCTCGAACGGGTCGACGGGCTTGAGGAACAGCTCGCTCGCGCCGGCCCAGCCGCCGAGCCACCGGTCCGACGGGCGTGAGGCGAGCACGACGGAGGGCGGCGCGACCCAGCCGGTCAGCTCCGCGTGGGCACGCAGCTCGTAGAGGAACGCGTAACCACCCCGCGGCATGAGGTCCCCGTCGACGACGAGCGCGTCGAAGGGCTCGGCCGCTTCGAGCACCAGACGACGCGCCTCGTCGACACCGTCGCACTCGACGACCTGCTCGGCGTCGGCGACGAGGCCGGAGGTCGCACGCAGCCGCTCGGCGGGGTCTGCGGAGACGACGAGGATGCGCATGGAGGCTCCTGGCACGTCGGGGCGTCGGGGACGTCGGTCCGGGGTCGCTCGGATGCGGCCCGGGGCGTCCGGACAGCACGTCGGGTGTGAACGCTACCGCGCGGGGGCCGTGTCGGACCGACGCGTGGTGCGCGCGGCGAGCAGGAGTGCCACACCGACGACCGCCGCACCGAGCATCGCGACGGGACCGAGCCGCTCGTCGAAGGCGAGCACCCCGAGGAGGGTGGCGGTGAGCGGCTCGGCGAGGACGAGGGTGGTCGCGGCGAGCGCGGCGACGTCGCGCAGTCCCGCGATGAAGAGCAGGTAGCCGACGGCGGTCGCGCCGGCACCGAGCCAGAGGACGACGGCGAGGCTCCTCGGCGCGAGGAGCAGGGTCGGGTCGTCGAGGCCGGCGATCCCGCGCGCGAGCACGGGGAGGAGGAGCAGGCCGGCGACGCCGAACGGGACCGCGACGGTGTCGATGCGCCGCAGGCCGTCGGCGAGGAGCGCGCGTGCGAGGACGGTGTAGCCGCCGAACGAGAGTCCGGCCGTGAGCGCTGCGACGACGCCGGCGACGTCGAGCGTCACCCCGGCGTCGGGACGCACGAGCGCGGCGAGTCCGGCGACGGCGAGCAGCGTGGTCGCGACGCGCGCACGTGTCGGTCGCTCGGTCCCGGTGAGCACGCCGAGCGCGCCGGCGAACAGCGGTGCCGACCCGACGGCGAGGATCGTGCCGACGGCGATGCCGAGCGCGCGCACACCGATGAAGAAGGTGACCTGGTACGCGGCGACGCTGACCCCGGCGACGAGCAGCAGCGCGCCGGTGCGCGAGCGGAGGCGATCCGACAGCGCGGCACGGGAGCCGCGGAGGACGAGGACACCGAGGACGATCGCGGCGACGACCGTCCGGAGCGCTCCGACGAGCGCGGAAGGGACGCCAGGACCGAGGAGGGCCTGCGACGCACCGGCGGTCCCCCACAGGGACGCGCCGAGGAGGACGAGGAGCGGACCGGCGCCGAGCGTGCGGGCGGCCCGCAGGTCCGCGCTCAGAAGGTCGCGCTCTCCCCGCAGGCGCACGAGCCCGACGAGTTGGGGTTCTCGATGGAGAAGCCCGACGCCTCGAGCGACTCCTTCCAGTCGATGACCGCGCCCGAGAGGTAGGCGGAGGACATCTTGTCGACCCGGATGGTCACGCCGTGCTGCGACTCGATGACGTCGCCGTCGAGGTCGCGGTCGTCGAAGAAGAGCGCGTAGCGGAAGCCTGCGCAGCCACCCGCCTGGACCGCGACGCGCAGGGCGATGCCCTCGACGTCCTGCTGGTCGGCGAGGAAGCCACGGACCTTGTCCGCAGCGGTCTCCGTCAGCGTGATGCCCTCGACGGCGGTGGTGGTGTCGGCGCTCATCCCGGTCCCTCCGTTCCAGCGTCCGGTGCGCGTCGACGGCGCTCCGGGCGTACTGGTCATGGTGTCGTGGTCAGTCGACGGCGGAGTGTACCGACGTCGTGCGCTGCGCAAGGGTCCGTGCGGCGGCGCAGACCGCTGCCTGCGCGTCGGGACCCGGCCCAGTCGCGGGCGCGGTCACGACACGGTCGACGCTCAGCCCGACGGCCTCGGCCGCACCGGGCGCTGCGGCGCCGACGACGGCGGCGGCTGCCCGGCCGTGCGTGCGTGCCGTCGCGAGCACTCGAGCGACGACCTTGCCGCTCGCGCTCGTCGCGTCGAGCCGTCCCTCGCCGGTGACGACGAGGTCGGCCCGGGCGACCGCCGCATCGAGTCCCACGCGCTCGGCGACCCATGCGGATCCGGAGACGAGCTCACCGCCGAGCACGACCGCGAGGGCGAACCCGAGGCCGCCCGCCGCGCCGGTACCTGGTGTGGTGGGTCCGACCGCGCCGGGGAACGCGACGCCGAGGAGCTCCGCCCACGCCTCGAGCGCGGCCGCGAGCGGGCCGGCCTGCGACGCCGTCACGCCCTTCTGCGCACCGAAGCGGGTGACGGCGTCGACGAGCACCGCGTCGGTGTCGGCGAGCACCGTGAGCCGGACGTCGTCGGGCCAGCGCGACCAGCCCCGCTCGACGCTCGTGCAGCGGGCCAGGTCCCCGGCACCGACGCGAAGGCCCGACCCGTCGGCGACACGGAGGCGCATCCCGAGCCCGCTCAGCGCGCCCGCCCCGCCGTCGACGACGCCGGTCCCACCGAGACCGACGATGACGTGCGTGGCGCCCGCGTCGACGACGTGTGCCAGCGCCTGGCCGACCCCGTAGGAGGTGGCGTCGAGCGGCCGCCGGGGCAGGTCGGGGGCGGGGAGCCCGCAGATCGTGGCGCTCTCGAGCACGGCCGTCTGCTCGTCGAGCCAGAGCACGGGCGCTTCGACGGGACGCGTGTCGGTGCCGGCGACCTCGACGCTCGTGCGCTGCGCCTCCGGTTGGAGCGCGTCGAGCACGTCGAGCAGTCCCTCGCCGCCGTCGGAGAGCGGGAGCGTGGCGACCGTGTCGCCCGGGCGGACCTCACGCCAGCCGTCGCGGAAGGCTCCGGCGACCTCGGCCGCGCGCAGCGTCCCACCGAAGGAGTCGGGTGCGACGAGCACGTCCAACGGGGGTGTCTCCTCGCGGTCGAGCGGGGCGGGCGAGCGGCTGGCGAGCGGCGGTCGGGCCTCCTCGCCGGACGCTACCGTTACGACCGTCGCACCAGCGTCGCAGCCCCGGCGACGCACCCGACGTACCCACGCATCCGACGCACCCGACCGGTCCGCCCGCGTCGCCCGGATCCCCAGACCTGAGGAGTGTCCCGTGGCCGAGGTCCAGCTGCCCCAGCTCGGTGAGTCCGTCACCGAGGGCATCATCACCGCCTGGCTCGTCGCCCCCGGCGACACCGTCACCGTCGACCAGCCCATCGTCGAGATCTCCACCGACAAGGTCGACACCGAGATCCCCTCCCCCGTCGCCGGCACCGTCGCCGAGCTGCGCGCGAACGTCGACGACACCGTCCAGGTCGGCCAGATCATCGCCGTCATCACCGCCGACGCCCCCACCGCAGCCGCACCAGCCGCCCCTGCAGCAGCCGCAGCAGCCGCCGCAACCCCCGCGCCTGCACCGAAGGCGGCACCAGCTCCCGCACCCGAACCGAAGGCGGCACCGACTCCGGCACCCGCCGCCGCTCCGAAGGCCGGCGACCACCGCCGCGAGCGCACCCCCGAGCACGACGTCGACGTCATCGTCGTCGGTGGCGGCACGGGCGGGTATTCGACAGCGCTCCGTGCCGCGCAGCTCGGCCTCGAGGTCGCGCTCGTCGAGCGTGCGAAGGTCGGTGGCACCTGCCTCCACTGGGGCTGCATCCCGACGAAGGCGGTGCTCCAGACCGCCGAGGTCGCCGAGACGGCTCATGAGGCCGCCGAGTTCGGCGTCGCGCTCGACACGAAGAGCATCCGCATCGACGTCGCCGCGATGAACGCCCACAAGGACGGCGTCGTCGACAAGATGTGGAAGGGTCTGCAGGGCGCGCTCGCCAAGCGGAAGGTCGACGTCGTCCACGGCGACGCGCGCATGACCGCCGACGACACCGTCGAGGTCGCGCTCGCCGACGGCGGCACGCGGACGCTGCGCGCGCCGTCGATCGTCATCGCGACCGGCTCGAAGGCGCGCGAGCTGCCGTTCGCGCCGTTCGACCACAAGCGCATCATCTCCTCCGACGACGCGGTCCACCTCGACAAGCTGCCGAAGTCGGCGATCGTCGTCGGCTCCGGCGCGGTCGGCATGGAGTTCGCGACCGCATGGAGCGCCTTCGGGGTCGACGTCACGATCGTCGAGCTCGCCGACCGTCTCCTGCCGCTCGAGGACGCGGACAGCTCGAAGGAGATCGAGCGCGCGTTCCGCAAGCGCGGCATCACCGCGCACACGGGCGTGAAGCTGACCGCGATCGAGGCGACGTCCCGCTCGGCCACCGCGACCATCGAGACGCCGAAGGGCGAGGAGTCGCTGAAGGCGGACCTCGTGCTCGTCGCGGTCGGCCGCGGTCCGGTCACCGAGGGCGTCGGGCTCCAGGACGTCGGCGTCGAGGTCAGCGAGCGCGGCTTCGTCGTCGTCGACGACCACTGCCGCTCGAGCGCGCGGGGCGTGTGGGCCGTCGGTGACGTGATCGACACGCTCGGCCTCGCGCACGCCTCGTTCGCCGAGGGCATGCTCGTCGCCGACCAGCTCGGCGGGCTCGCCGTCACCCCGGTCGACTACCTCGGTGTCCCGCGCGTGACCTACTCGCACCCCGAGGTCGCGTCGGTCGGCTACCGCGAGCAGCAGGCGAAGGACGCGGGCCTCGAGGTCGTCGTCGAGAAGTACCCGTTCCAGGCGCTGGGCCGTGCGGCGATGGTGAACCAGACC
>JAURQY010000051.1 GCA_030835875.1 Nitriliruptorales bacterium
GCCGGCTCCTGTGACGCCGCCGCCGATCACCAGGATGTCCTGCGTCTCCGCGCTCATCCTTGCGAGCGCCGCTCGCCGGTAGTCCGGGTCCATCGCGACCGGTCGCACCACAGTCCTCCTCGGCCCCCACGGGCCCCCGGCGTCGCCTCTGAGGGTGACGGTACGCCGTCAGCCGCCGAGTGCGCGCAGGAGCCCGCCGGCCAGGAGGCTCGCGGCGACGACGAGCGCGAGGGCGACGGCGCCGGTCCGCGTGGCGTCGCCACGGGCCGTGCGATCGCGGTCCACGGCGGTCCCCACCCCGCCTACGGCCCACACGGGCGAGCGGATGGTCAGCGCCGCTGCGGCACCGCCGAGCAGTCCGCCCACGTGTCCCCCCACCGAGATGCTCGGGATGACGAAGGTGAGGATGAGGTTGAGGACGACGAGGCCCCCGACGGTCGAACCCTCGGCCGTCGCCCACGGGTCGAGCCCGCGGCGGCGCAGGAGGACGAGGACGGCACCCATCAGTCCGAAGACCGCGCCGCTCGCACCGACGGTGACGCTGAACGGACCCGCGCCGAGGAGGGTCGCCGCGGCAGGGATCGTGCCGATGGGCGTCGCGACGACCAGCCACGAGAGCGCGACGACGCCGAGTCCACCTCCCGCCGTGCCGCTCACGACCAAGCCGAGGAAGGTCGGGCCGCCGAGCCGCGGCTCGAGGAGCTGGCCGAGCCGCCACAGCAGGAGCCCGTTGAAGGCGAGGTGGAAGAGACCGCCGTGCAGCAGCGCGCTCGTCAGCAGGCGCCACCACTCGCCACTGCCGACGAGGACGGGGACGAGCCCGAAGGTCCGGATGTCGACCGCCCCGGTCCTCCCGAGCAGTGCGACCAGCACGATGAGTCCGACCAGGGCGCGTGTCACCGTCGGCGTCGGGACCGGATCGCCGAGGCGTCGTACCGGCGCGGCATCGCGCGTGCAGTCGACGCACTGGTAGCCGACCGGCGCCTCGACGAGGTCCTCGATGCACGAGGGTCGTCCGCACCTGGCGCAGACGGTGACGGCCGGGCGGTCGGGATGACGTACGCACGCGCGCGGTTCGTCCATCCCCTGAACGTATCGGTGGCCTCACGACCGACCGACTAGCGTTAGGTTCCCACGACCCCTCCGGAGCTCGACATGGCCCTCTCCGTCGGTGACGAAGCCCCTGACTTCACCCTCAACGACCAGACGCGCACACCCGTGACGCTCTCTGACTTCCGGGGGAGCAAGCACGTGCTCCTCGTCTTCTACCCGCTGGCGTTCTCCGGCGTCTGCACCGGTGAGCTCTGCACGCTGCGCGACTCGATCGACAGCTTCCGCTCCGACGAGGTCGAGACGCTCGCGATCTCCGTGGACTCGAGCGCTGCGACCGCCGCGTTCGCCGCCAAGGAGGGCTACGCGTTCCCGCTCCTCAGCGACTTCTGGCCGCACGGTGCGGTGGCCGAGCAGTACGGAGTGTTCGACTCCCGGTCGGGACTCGCGCTCCGCGGCACGTTCCTCGCCGACAAGCAGGGGGTCATCAGCTTCGCCGAGACGAACGCGATCCCCGACGCGCGCGACCAGCAGCGCTGGCGTTCCGCGCTCGCCGAGCTCGGCGTCGCGGTCTGACGGTGACATTCCCCGAGGCGCTCAGCTACGACGACGTCCTCCTCCTTCCTGGACCGTCGTCGGTCCTCCCGCGCGATGTCGACGTCACGGCGCGGCTCCACGACACGGTCCGGCTCGAGATCCCGATCCTGTCCGCCGCGATGGACCGGGTGACCGAGGCCGAGATGGCCGTGGCGATCGCACGCCAGGGTGGCCTCGGCATCGTCCACAAGAACGCGACCGTCGAGCAGCAGGCGTCGATGGTCGAGTCGGTCAAGCGGTCGGAGTCCGGGTTCATCACGGAGCCCGTCATCCTGCGCCCCGGCGACACGGTCGGACGAGCCCACGAGCTCATGGAGCGCTACCGCGTCTCCGGCTTCCCGGTCGTCGATGATGCCGGTCGCCTCGTCGGCATCATCACGAACCGGGACCTGCGCCTCGATGCGCCGGCCATGTCGCGTGTCGACGAGCACATGACCTCCGAGGGGCTCATCACCGGGGCTCGAGGGACGACCCTCGAGGACGCGCGCGACCTCATGCAGCAGCATCGCGTCGAGAAGCTGCCCATCGTCGACGACGCTGGTGCGCTGGTGGGCATGTTCACGTTCAAGGACATCGAGAAGGTCCGTCGGTACCCGAACTCGGCGAAGGATGCTCGGGGACGACTGCTGTGCGGCGCCGCGGTCGGGGCGAGCGCGGACGGCGAGGAGCGTGCGGCTGCGCTCGTCGCTGCCGGGGCTGACCTGCTGTCGATCGACTCCGCGCACGGACACTCGCAGGGGGTGCTCGACTTCGCGCGACGTCTCAAGAGCCAGCATCCCGACGTCGCGCTGATGGTCGGCAACGTCGCGACAGGGGATGCGGTCCGCGCCTGCGCCGATCACGGCGCGGACGTCGTGAAGGTCGGCGTCGGGCCGGGCTCCATCTGCACGACACGTGTCGTGACCGGCGTCGGTGTGCCGCAGTTCACCGCGGTGATGGAGGCGGCGAAGGTCGGTCGCGAGATCGGCGTGCCCGTCATCGCCGACGGTGGCCTTCGCAGCTCGGGTGACATCGTCAAGGCGCTCGCCATCGGCGCGACCGCGGTGATGATCGGCAACCTGCTCGCCGGGACCGACGAGTCCCCGGGCGACCTCGTCCTGGTCGGTGGCCGGCGCTACAAGGAGTACCGAGGCATGGGGTCCATCGACGCCATGCGCGACGGCTCCGCTGACCGCTACTTCCAGGGCGACCGGATCGGCGCGCGCGCGCAGGGACCGTCCGGCGTGAAGCTCGTCCCGGAGGGCGTCTCCGGCCTGCTGCCGTACCGCGGCGGCGTGTCGGAGGTCACGGACCAGCTGGTGGGTGGTCTCCGCTCGGGGATGGGCTACGTCGGCGCACCCGACCTCGACGGCCTGCACGAGCGCGCGCGGTTCGTGCGCCAGACCGCTGCCGGGACCCGGGAGTCGCACGTGCATGACCTCGAGGTCGTGCACGAGGCGCCGAACTACCAGGTGCCAGGCGCGCGCTGAGCCGCAGGGTCGGCGCCGGACCCGACGAGCGCGGCCAGCGCCTCGAGGGCGGTGACGGTGCCCCCATCCTCGAAGCGCGGTGCGACCAGGTGGGCGACGTCGCGGACGGATGCGCCCGCGTCTCCCATGGCGATCGCGGTCCCGACGCTCGCGAGCATCGGCAGGTCGTTCGTCTCGTCGCCGATCGCGGCGACCTGTGCGGGGTGGAGGTCGACGGACGCCGCCGCCGCGAGCGCTCCTGTGCCCTTGTCCACGCCGCCGCGCGTCACGTTGACGTAGCGCAGCGCCGGTGTGGCCGGTGAGGCGGCAGGTCCTGCGGACAGCCCCACGTCGGTCGCGGCGCCGACCACCGCGTCGGCGGCCTCGGGACCGAAGCAGACGGCGACCACCTTGACCGCGGGTCGCCCTGCGAGGTCCGCGACGGCGGTGATCCGGCCCGACGGTGGGTGCCGCAGCAGCTCGGCGTGGGGGCGGGCGCGCGGGTCGTCACGGTCCGCGAGGTAGGTGCGTCCGACGTAGACCTCGATGGAGAGATCGTCACGTGTGCGACCGAACGCGAGCATCGCCGTGACCTCGTCATCGTCCAGTCCGAGCACGACCTGCTCGTTCCCATCCCCGTCGGCGACCACGGCGCCGTTGTGGAACACGTGCGGACCCGTGAAGGCCCCGGTCGCGAGCATCGCGTCGGACGCCGCCGCCATGCGGCCGGTCGCGAGTCCGACCTGGATCCCTGCTGCGGTCAGGCGTCCGACGGCGGCGAGGATCGGCGCGGACGGGACCGGTTCGTCGCGCACGAGCGTCCCGTCGACGTCGAGCAGAAGGAGCCGTGGCCGTGTGCCGGTCCACTCGGGGAACCGGCCGCCCGGTCCGAGGCCATCGGGGACCGGGACGGGTGCTCGCACGGTTGCTCCAGCCATCGGGGAGAGTGACCAGCGCACTCTACGCTCGACGCCGTGATGGTCCGGGACCGAGGTGACGCATGGTGCACGACCACGACCACGAGCACGACGTCGAGGACCCCCGGACGCTGCTCGGCCCGTTGGTCGATGCGGTCATGGAACGTGAGGTCCGAAGCAGGCTCGACCACGCCCGGCTGCGCGTGCGCGACACGACGCTCTGGCCGCCACCCGGGGACATCACCGAACCGTGGCTCGGATGGCTCGACTCCATCGCGCGCGCCGAGACCCACCTCCGCAGGATGCGACCGCTCGTCGCGGACGTCGTCGCAGAGGGGGTCCAGGACGTCGTGCTCGTGGGGATGGGTGGATCGTCGCTGTTCCCGATGGTGCTCGCCGGCGTGTGGGGGAGCGCACCCGAGCATCCTCGGCTCCACGTCCTCGACTCGACCGACCCGGCCGCCGTCGCGCGCGTCGAGACTGACATCGATTGGACACGTACGGTCGTCGTCGCCGCGTCGAAGTCGGGGACCACGGTCGAGACGCTCGCGCACCTCGACCGGTTCGTGTACCGCCTGACCGAGGCGCTCGAGGAGCGTGCGCCCTCGCGCGTCGTCGTCATCACCGATCCGGGGAGCGCGCTCGAACGGCGCGCCGTCAGCGAGGGCTTCCGCGCGGTCGTCCCGGGCGACGCCGACGTCGGTGGGCGCTACTCGGCGCTCTCACCCTTCGGCCTGCTCCCCGCGGCGCTCATCGGAGCCGACGTCGAGCGCATGCTCGTCCGCGCACGCGAGGCCGCCGCCGCCTGGGTCGTCGACCCGTGGGTCGACGGCGGACCGTCGGCGATCGCCGCGCTGCTCGCCGCAGGTGTCGCAGCAGGACGTGATGCGCTCCACCTGATCGTCGACGGTCGCGCAGGCATGTTCGGCGCGTGGGTCGAGCAGCTCGTCGCCGAGTCCAGCGGGAAGGACGGGACGGGTGTCCTGCCGATCGTCGTACGGACTGCCGAGGACGTCGTGGCAGCCGACCGCGCGGTCGCCGTCATCGTCGGCGACGTCGAGGGCATCGACGAGCTGGTCGCACGTGAGGTCCCCACCCTTCGGATCCGGTGGGACGGTCCGGCAGCGCTCATGGCGGAGGCGACCCGCTGGATGCAGGCCGTGCCGCTCCTGTGCGCGCAGCTCGGGGTCGACCCCTTCGACCAGCCGGACGTGGCCGCTGCGAAGGCGGCGACCGCGGCCGCGCTCGCGGACGGGACCGAGCCGCCCGATGCGGTCACGATCGCCAGCATCGCGACGCAGCTGCGCGCTGCGGGATCGATCGCGCTCCTCGCCTACGTCGATCCCGGTGGGGCGGACGCAGCTCGGCTCGAGGCGCAGGCGCACGGCCTCGCCGAGCGGTTCGGTGTCCCGGTCAGCGTCGGGATCGGCCCTCGCTACCTCCACTCGACGGGCCAGCTCCACAAGGGTGGGCGCGCGGACGTCGCGCTGCTCCTCATCGTCGGCGACGACCCCGAGGACGTCCCTCTCCCGGGCCGAGGGCACGGGTTCGCACGGCTGAAGCGCGCGCAGGCTGCGGGGGACCTCGTCGCACTGCGCGCGGCGGGCCGCGTCGCGCACCGCATCGCGGCCGATGACCCTGATCTCATCGTGTGATGCGGGCGGCGCGTCCGGTCAGCCGCGGGGCCGCGGGTGCGCCTGGCCGAGTCCACCGTCGACGCCGATCGTCTGCCCGGTCACCCAGGAGTTGCTCGGGTCCATGAGCCAGGCGACGAGGGACGCGACGTCCTCCGGTTCGCCGAGCCTCCCGAGCGCGTGCATGCGCCGGCTCGCCTCCGCCTGCGCCTCGTTGTCGACGAGGCGTGCCGTCATCCTCGCCCGTGTGAGCCCGGGTGCCACGGCGTTCACGCGGACCCCGTTCGCCCCGTAGGTCGCGGCGGCCGAGCGGACGAGGGCGATGATGCCGCCCTTCGCCGCAGCGATCGCCTCGTGGTTCGCGATCCCCGTCTGCGCGGCTGCGGACGAGGCGAGGACGATCGACCCGCCGGTGTCCCGCATGCGTGGTGCGGCGGCGCGAACGACCGCGAACGCGGAGGTCAGGTTCGTCGCGATGACGTCGTCCCACTCCTCGGGGCTCGTGAGGTGTGCGGGCTTGAGCAGCAGCGACCCGACGAGGTTCGCGACCGCGTCGAGTCTCCCTTCCGCATCGGCCACCGTGTCGACCACGGCGCGGACGGCGGCGAGGTCCCGTGCGTCGAGCTCATGGACACCGGCTGCTCCGACCTCGCCGGCGAGCGTGTCGAGCATGGCCCGGTCGCGACCCGCGAGGTGGACGGTGTGGCCGGCGGAGGCGAGCAGCCGCGCGGTGGCCGTACCGGCGGCACCGGTCGCTCCGAGGATGAGGCTGACGGGCATGTGCTCCCTCTCTGACGTGGGTCCGTCGGTGGTTCGGTGCCGCGGGCGTCGCAGACGGGCCGGCAGGTTCGCCCTGCCCGCGTCCCGCGCTCAGGCGGGTCCGTCGGGGCGCACGATCCCCGCATCCTGCATCAGACGCTCCCAGAGCGCCGCACGCTCGGCGTCGTCGCACACCGTGCGAGCGAGCCGGTCGGTGGGACGCGGCAGGCGGTCGCCCCAGAACGCACCTCCAGCGCTCGGATCGGTGTCGTCGCCGGTCCGCTCGGAGAGCGTGAGATGCACGATCGTGTCGGCGCCCTGACCCGGGGTGCGCAGCAGCGGGCGCATCAGCCGGTCGAACGCGGGGAGCGCGTTCGAGACGCCCGGCGTGCGTGCCCAGCCCGGATGCATGGCGTGGAATGCGATGCCGGTGCTCGCTCCGAGCCTGCGATGCAGCTCGGCGACCAGCTCGACCTGCGCGCGCTTCGCCCGGGCATAGGCGACAGCAGGTCGGTAGCCGCGCGGCGAGTCGACGCGTCGGACGACGAGGCGCTCGGTGTACATCCCGCCCGAGGAGACCCAGATGACGCGCGGATCGGGTCGGTTCGCGAGCATGGGGACGAGGAGCATCGTCATCAGGAACGGGGCGACGACGTGCACCTGCCACGTCCGCTCGAGCCCGTCGTCCGTCGTCGTCCGCTCGGGGAACATCGCGCCGGCGTTGTGGACCACGACGTCGACGGGGGGCAGCGTCCTGAGCCGATCGACGAGCCGGCGGCCGTCGTCGAGTCGGTCGAGGTCGAGGACCTCCATCGTGAGGCGCGTGGCGAGCGTCGATCGGTCCACCCCCATGCCGGCCTGCGCGGCAGCATCGAGGAGCGCGTCGCGCGCCGCTGCGCCTCGGGTCGCATCACGCGTCGTCGCGACGACCTCAGCGCCGCGGGCGAGCAGCGCCACGACGGTCGCGAACCCGATCCCGCTGTTCGCCCCCGTGACGAGCGCGCGGCGACCCTCGCCGGCGCCGGCGTGGGCGTCCCAGCGCTGGGTGCGACGCCGGACCGCATATCCGATGCGGCTGAACGATCCGACGACGCTCGCCTCGAGGACCCGGTCGATGCGTGATGGTCGCGGTCGATGGTTCGGCATGCTCGCTAGCGTAGGACCGCTCGCACGCCGACGGTCGTCCGCAGCGGACGGACCCACGAGGAGACGTCATGGCAACGCCGCACATCAGCGCCGCACCCGGGGACTTCGCCGAGGCCGTCCTCCTGCCGGGGGACCCGCTGCGGGCCAAGTACATCGCGGAGAACTTCCTCGAGGACGCCCGCGAGGTCACCGCGGTGCGCAACATGCTGGGCTTCACCGGGAGCTACCGCGACATGCCGGTCTCCGTGATGGGGACGGGCATGGGGATCCCGTCCGCCTCGATCTACGCGACGGAGCTCATCAAGGACTATGGGGTCAAGCGTCTCGTGCGCGTCGGTTCCTGCGGCGGGCTCGGGAAGGACATCCAGCTGCGTGACGTCGTGCTCGCCTCGGGCGCCTGCACCGACTCGCAGGTCAACCGCGCGCGCTACGACGGGCAGGACTTCGCCGCGATCGCGGACTTCGGGTTGCTGCGCAGCGCCGCGGAGGCCGCGGAGGCGGCCGGGGTCGCGGTCAGGGTCGGCAACGTCCACAGCGCCGAGCTGTTCTACGACCCGCGACCGACGCAGCTCGACATGTTCGACCGGATGGGCGTGCTCGCGATCGAGATGGAGGCCGCCGGCCTCTACGGTGTCGCGGCGGAGTACGGGGCGCGGGCGCTCGGGATCATGACGGTGTCGGACCTCGTGCCGTCCGGCGAACAGACGTCGTCCGACGAGCGTGAGCGGACGTTCGGTGACATGGTCACCGTCGCGCTCGAGGCGCTGCGCATCGATGCGGGACGCTGAGCGCACGGCGTCGGGACCGACGCTGAGCGTGGGCGGGGAGGGGCTCGAACCCCCGACCTCCTCGGTGTAAACGAGGCGCTCTTGCCAGCTGAGCTACCCGCCCGATGCGATGCCGCGACGAGCGCGCGGGGTCCGCAGAGGGAGAGGGTAGTCCTGCTCGCCTACGCTGCCGCTTCGAACGGTCACGCGGTGCGGCGGCGGAGGGCGAGAGATGGGCGACACGGTCGGGGCCTGGCTCGACGTCGTCCACGAGCGCTACCCGACCGCTGATGCGGCCGACTGGGACCGTCCGGGGCTCCAGGTCGGCGACCCCGGAGCTCCCGTGGCGAGGGTCCTCGTCACGCTCGACGTGACCTCTGCGGTGCTCGACGAGGCGGTACGCGTCCCAGAGACCTTCGTGCTCGCGCATCACCCGCTTCTGCTGCGACCGCTCCACGCACTCACGACGGCGACGGCGGCCGGCGCACTCGCGCTGCGGGCGGCCCGTGCCGGGATCGCCGTCGCGGCTGCGCACACGAACCTCGATGCGAGCGACGACGGGGCGGGGACCTCCGATCCGGTCGTCGCGGTCCTCGGCCTCCAGGACGTCGTCCCGCTCTGCCCGCCGGTCGCACCGGGCGCGCGAGCCATGGGACGGGTCGGCGACCTCGCCGTACCGATGACGCTGCGTGACGTCGCGGCTCGGATCGCGCGTGACCTGCCGGCGCCTTCGGCGCGTCTGTGCGGCGATCCCGAACGCAGCGTGCGACGTGTCGCGGTGCTCGGCGGCTCAGGGATGAGCGCCGCCGCCGACGCGCTGGCGGCCGGCGCGGACGTGCTCGTCACCGGCGACGTCCGGCATCACGACGCGCTCGACGCGCTGGAGCTCGGCCTCGCTGTGATCGACGCGGGCCACCATGCGACCGAGGTCGCCGCCATGCCGACCTTCGCCGATCGGGTCGCGGCCGCTGGAGCGGCGCGTGGACTCGTGGCGCCCGTCATCCTCTCCGACGTGTCGACGATCCCCTGGGAGTCCGTATGAGCGACGCCACCGCCGAGGACCTCGACCGGCTGCTCGTGCTGCAAGGTGTCGATGACGAGATCCGTCGGCTCGAGCACCAGCTCTCGGGTCTCGTCGAGCAGCGCACGCTCGATGAGCTCGTGCAGCAGGATGCGACCCTCGCGGAGGGCGACGTCGAGCTCGGTGCTCAGCTCGAGGCCGCGCGTCGTGACCAGCGCCAGGTCGAGGGGGAGATCGAGGCGCTCGGTCAGCGGCTCGCCGAGGAGCAGCAGCGCCTCTACGCCGGTGCGCTCACGTCGGCGCGGGAGGTGCAGGCCGCGGAGGCGGAGATCGCCTCGACGACCCGACGACGCAGCGAGCACGAGGACCAGCTGCTCGAGGTGATGGAACGCGTCGAGGAGCTCGAGGGACGCGCGGCGGAGCTCACGGCGGTACGCAGCGGTCTCGCTGAGCGCATCGCCGCCGCCACCGCCGCACGCGATGCTGCGGCGCAGGACCTGATCGCCCGCATCGCCGAGGTCCAGGTGCGCCGCGACCCCATCGCCGCCGCGCTCCCCGCCGCGCTCCTCGAGCGCTACGGCGAGGCCGCTCGCCGTGGGGGTGGCACCGGCGTCGGCGTCCTCAAGGAGGGCGCCTGCTCCGCCTGCCGGATCACGTTCCCGATGAGCGAGCTGAACACCTACCTGACCGGACCGCCGCTCACGACCTGCACGCAGTGCCGTCGGCTGCTCATCGTCCCCGCCTGATCCGCTCCGCGAGTGCGGCGAGGAGCGTGACGACCGCATCGGGGTCGGCGACGCGGACCGACGCGGCACTCGCTCGGTCCTCGGAGGCGACGAGCACGCCGACGCCGCCCTCCGCCTCCGCCGTCGCGAGCGCAGGCTCATCGGTGAGGTCGTCGCCGACCATTACGGGCAGCGCGGGCCCGGACGTCGCGATGAGATGGGCGAGCGCGGACCCCTTGTCCGCTCCGGCGGCGCGCAGCTCGAGGACCGCCTTCCCCTCCTGGACGTGACCGCCCGGGGCCGCCCGCAAAACCTCACGCACAGCGGAGAGCATCGGCTCGACCGCCTCGTCTGCGACGAGCCGGTGGTGGATGGCGAGTCCCACCCCCTTGTCCTCGACGATCCAGCCCTCGGCGAGCCTGTCGGCGGGCAGCAGCGTGGCGACCCGGTCGCGGACGTCGGCGAGGGCCTCGGGTGTGAACCCGTCGGTCAGCGCCGTCACCCGACCGTCACGGTGACGCATGCGCAGGCCGTGCTCAGACACGATGCGGAGCGGCAGCCGGCCGACGCGATCGACGAGGTCGTCGAGGCCGCGACCGGAGAGGACGACGACGTCCGCGACCTGGCCGAGCGCTTCGAGCGCCTCGGAAGCCCCCAACGCGAGGACGGCGTCCTGGGGGCGCGGGGCGATCGGAGAGAGGGTCCCGTCGTGGTCGAGCGCGACGAGCAGCCGCTGGTCGGGGCGCAACGAAGCCGCGATGCTGACAGCGAGGTCCTCCGGCGCCCGGCGCGCCGGCCGATGCGTCTCCGGCAGCAGGTCGGTCATGCCGTTCCCGCGACGTCCCAGATGGCGTCGAGCTCGTCGGTGACCCAGCGGAACACGTCGTGGTCACGCACGACCTGCGCCATGCGGGCGATGCGCGCTCGCCGGTCGTCCGGGGTCAGCTCGAGCGCACCCTCCATCAGCGTCGCGAGTCCCTCGACGTCGAAGGGGTTGCAGCGGACCGCGTCGTGACCGAACTCGTACGCGGTCCCGCAGAACTCGCTGAGGATCAGCACACCGTCGCCATCGGTCGCATCCCGCACGGTGACGAACTCCTTCGCGACGAGGTTCATGCCGTCCTTCAACGGCGTCACGCACATGACGTCGGCCAGCCGGTAGTAGGCGGCGAGGCGGGTGCGGTCGATCGCGCGGTGCAGGTAGTGGACCGGGACGTCGTGACCGGGCTCGGTGAAGCGACCGTTGATGCGCCCGACCTCGGTCTCGACCTGGGTGCGCAGGCGCCGGTACTCCTCGACGTCATCGCGTGACGGCACGGCGATCTGGACGAAGACGAACCGGCCCCGGAGGTGCGGGCGCTGCTCGAGCAGCAGTTCGATCGCCTGCAGCCGGTGACGGATGCCCTTGGTGTAGTCGAGGCGGTCGACACCGAGGAGCACCTTCCGGTCGCCGAACTGCTCGCGGAGTGCTGCGACCTCCGCATCGGTCGCGGACGCGCGCGCCAGCTCCGCGAAGTCCTCCGTGTCGATCGAGATCGGATGGGCGAGCGCGCGGACACGCCGGCCGTCGTCGCGCATGACACGATCGCCGAGCACCGTCGCGTCAGGGAGCACGCGCTGCACGGTGCGGAGGAAGTTGTCGCGGTACTGCTCGGTGTGGAAGCCGAGGCTGTCCGCGGCGAGCATCCCGCCGAGCAGTGACTCGCGCCACGGGAGCCGTGCGAACAGCTCCGGGGCGGGGAAGGGGATGTGGAGGAACATGCCGATGCGCAGGTCCGGATGCCGCTCGCGCAGCAGCTGCGGCAGGAGCAGCAGGTGGTAGTCCTGGATCCAGACGATCGGTGGCGTCGGCGATGCCTCGACGACCTCGCTGACCGCGTCCGCGAAGCGCGTCGTGACCGTGACGTAGGAGCGCCACCAGGAGCGGTCGATGACGGGCTGGACGACGAGGTCGTGGAACAGCGGCCAGAGCGTGCGGTTCGTGAACCCGTGGTAGTAGCCCTCGACGAGCTCGGGTTCGAGGTCGACGGCGTGGAGATCGCAGTTGAGCCCCTCGACGCGCGCCGGGACGCCCTGCGCGTCCTCGTCCCATCCGATCCATGCGCCGCCGACGCGTTCGATCACGGGGGTCAGGGCGGTGACGAGCCCACCGGAGGCCGGACGCCACACGCCCTGCTGGCGAGCGAGCGGCAGCCGGTTCGCGACGAGGATGAGCGGAGCGTCACCCGGTGCGGTCGCGCCCATGCCGACCCTCTCGGACACGCCGGCGTGTGGGGACGTGTCGCCTGGGATCGAGCGTAGTCACCTCCCGCCGATGCGATCCAGGTCCTACCCTTGTCGTGTCGGGAGGCGCCGGACAGGCGGCCGCGCTCGCGCGAGCGGGTGAGGAAAGTCCGGACTCCACAGGACAGGATGCTGGGTAACGCCCAGACGCGGTGACGCGTGGACAGCGCAACAGAGAGAAGACCGCCACGTCCGGTGCTCCCACACCGGCGCGGTGAGGGTGAAACGGTGGGGTAAGAGCCCACCAGC
>JAURQY010000052.1 GCA_030835875.1 Nitriliruptorales bacterium
CGCCTCGACGACGCCCCACGCGAGTCCGCCCGCACCGCGCGCCTTCGCCCAGTCGACCCAGCCGTCGAGCTCGCGCCGCGTGAGCGGCTCGCCTGCGGGGACCGCGATGGCGACGACGCTGCCGCCCTCGCCGAGCGCGCCAGCGAACACGCCGACCTGCGTCCCGGCGAGCACTGCGGAGAGGTCGATGAGCTCGAGCCCGAAGCGCAGGTCCGGCTTGTCGGAACCAAAGCGACGCATCGCCTCGGCATAGGTCATGCGCAGGAAGGGGGTCGGGAGCGTGATACCGAGGCAGTCGCGCCACAGCTCGGCGAACAGCTCCTCCATCAGCGCGTAGACGTCCTCCTCGTCACCGAAGGAGAGCTCGACGTCGAGCTGCGTGAACTCCGGCTGACGGTCCGCACGCAGATCCTCGTCGCGGAAGCAGCGGGCGATCTGGTAGTAGCGCTCGATGCCGCCGACCATGAGCAGCTGCTTGAACAGCTGCGGCGACTGCGGGAGGGCGTACGACTCGCGTGGGCGGATGCGCGACGGGACGAGGAAGTCACGCGCACCCTCAGGGGTCGGCCGGGTCAGCTGCGGCGTCTCCACCTCGAGGAAGCCGTGGCGTTCCATCACGCGCCGGATCACCGACAGCGCCTGCGAGCGCAGCGCGAGGTTGCGCGCCATGCGCGGACGCCGCAGGTCGACGTAGCGGTGGTGGAGACGGAGGTCCTCCCCCGCCTCGACGTCGTCCTCGACCCGGAAGGGCGGGGTGCGCGAGGCGCTCAGGACCTCGATGCGGGTCGCGGCGACCTCGATGTCACCGGTGTCGAGCCGGTCGTTGCGCATCCCCTCCGGACGCGCGCGCACCGTCCCCTCGACGCGGACGACCCACTCGTCACGAAGACGCTGGGCCGACTCGACGACGTCGGCGGCGACCTCCGGATCGGCGACGACCTGGATCACGCCCGATCGGTCCCGCAGGTCGAGGAAGACGACCCCACCGTGGTCGCGACGCGTCGCGATCCAGCCGGCGAGGCTTACGGTCGCTCCCGCGTCGCTCGCGCGCAGGACGCCTGCACCGTGGCTGCGCATGGCGCCGTAGGGGGTGATGCTCACGCTGCCTCCGAGTGGCCCGGGCCGTCGTCGCGCCGGACGCTCACGCGTCGAGCCCGAGGCGCTCGCGCAGGAATCCGGCGGCGTCCGTCTCGGGCAGGGTGGTCTGCTCGCCGCTCGCGAGCTCCTTCAGGGTGACGCTACCGGCGGCGCGCTCGTCGCCCCCGCGGACGAGCGCGAAGCGGGCGCCGCGGCGGTCCGCATGGCGCAGCTGCTTCTTCATGCGGCCCTCGCCGCTGTAGACGTCGACCGCGATGCCGGCCGCCCGCAGGCGCGTGGCGACCGCGAGGATGTCGCCCGCGTCGGCGGGGTCGAGGACGGTGGCGAGCACGTCGGGGCCTGGACCCTGGCCCCCGGCCTCGCGTCCCTCCTGCTCGGCGAGGATCAGGAGGATGCGCTCGAGACCGAGCGAGCCGCCGACGGCGGGCACCGGCTCGTCGCCGAACATGCCGATCAGGCCGTCATAGCGTCCCCCCGCCGCGATCGACGCGTCGAGCGCGGGGTGCGTGAGCTCGAAGACGGGTCCGGTGTAGTACCCGAGCCCACGGGCGAGCACCGGATCGTGCACGACGTGGATGCCGGCCTCGCTCGGCAGGAGCGCCATCAGCGCGGCGATCCGCTCGAGCCCCGCGCGGCCCCGCGCATCCTCGCCGACCCGCGCGACGATGGCGGCGGTCGGATCGGTGGCCGTCAGGTCCGCGTGCAGCGCATCCACCGCAGCGTCGTCGATGCCGCGTGACCGCAGCTCCGCGGCGACGCCGTCCGGTCCGATCTTGGCGAGCTTGTCGAGCGCGGTGAGCGCGGACGCACCGAGCGACTCAGGGATCGCGTAGGCGGCGACGAGTCCGTGCAGCGCGTCGCGGTCGTTCAGGTGGACCGTCACCCCCGTGAGCCCGATCGCCGAGAGCGCGTCGACCATGGCGAGGATGACCGACGCGTCCGCGACGAGCGATGACGCCCCGGCGATGTCGATGTCGCACTGGGTGAACTCGCGGTAGCGGCCACGTCCCGGGCGGTCCGCCCGCCACACGCTCGCGATCTGGTAGCGCTTGAACGGCTGCGGCAGCTGTGAGCCGTAGCGGGCGACGACGCGCGCGAGGGGCACGGTGAGGTCGTAACGGAGTGCGAGGTCCGCCTCGCCGCTCGCAGCGTGCTCGCCACGGCGGAGGATGCGGAAGATGAGCTGCTCGCCCTCCTCGCCGTACTTGCCCGTCAGCACCTCGAGGCGTTCGAACGCCGGCGTGTCGAGCGGCTCGAAGCCGTGGCGCTCGAACGCCGCCTCGACGGCCGCGAAGGTCCGTCTGCGCAGGAGCACGTCGCCGGGGAACAGGTCGCGCGTCCCCGACGGAGGTCCGACGTCGATGGGCGGCATGGCGGCTCCTCAGCGCGGCAGGAACGGGTTGGTGCGCCGCTCCTCACCGATGGTCGTGGCGTCGCCGTGTCCGGGGACGATCAGCGTGGTGTCCGCGCATCGTGCCATGGTCGCGGCCAGAGACCGTGTCATCGCAGCAGGGTCCCCTCCGGCGAGGTCCGTCCGACCGATCGAGCCGGCGAACAGGAGGTCGCCGGAGAGCAGGACGCTCCCCTCCGCGCCCAGCGGCCGCTCGTCGAGCCGCAGCGGCGCACCGGTGAGGTCGTCCGTCGTGAACACGACGTGGCCCGGTGTGTGACCTGGCGTGTGGTGGACGGTGAGCCGGAGCCCGGCGAGGTCGAGCCGCTGTCCGTCGGCGAGCGGCCGCAGGTCGACGTCGCGCGTGTCCCAGTTCGCGAACCCGAACCCTGCGGCGAGCTGCGCGCCCTGAGGACCGAACGCCGCCTCGGGGGTGTCCCACAGCCACGCGTCGTCGGGGTGCAGGTGCACCGGGACGTCGAGGGCACGCGCCAGCCCCGGCGCGGCCCAGAGGTGGTCGAGATGGGCGTGCGTCAGCAGGATCGCGACGGCACGCAGGCCGACCCGCTCGAGGAGGATCGGCACGGCGCGCTCGCCGTGCTGGCCGGGATCGACGACGACCGCCTCGCCACGCTCGCGATCACCGAGCACGACGCAGTTCGTGGCCCACGCGCCGAGCCGCGCGGCCTCGAGCACCGCAGACGTCATGATGCGCCGACCGCAGGCTCCGCCGCGACCGCCTCCACCCCGCCGTTCGGGCGCGGGACGACGCGGTAGACGTCGTAGACACCCTCGACGCCGGCGATGGAGCGCAGCGCATGGCTCAGATGCGCCGGGTCAGCGAGCTCGAAGGCGAACCGCAGCACGGCGACCCGGTCGGCCCGCGTGGTGACCTGCGCGGAGACGATGGAGAGGTGGAGGTCACCGAGGACCGCGGTGACGTCCCGCAGCAGGTGCTTGCGGTCGAACGCCTCGACCTCGACCGCGACGCGGAACGTCGAGCCCGAGTCACCGGCCCAGTCGACGGGGACGAACCGTTCCGGCTCGCGTCGGAGCTCGATGACGTTGGGGCAGTCGGTGCGGTGCACCGACACGCCGCGTCCACGCGTGACGAACCCTTCGATCGTGTCCCCGGGCACAGGGGTGCAGCAGCGGGAGAGGCGCACCAGCATGCCGGTGTCACCCTCGACCTCGACGGCGTCGCCGTCACCACGACCGCCGATGCGGATCGGGCTCGTGCGCGCCGGGATCGAGACCGGAGCGTCCTGCGGGATGTCATCGTCGACGAGCCGGTCGACAACCCCCTGCACGACGGTCGCCGCGGTCACGTGGCCCTCGCCGATCGCGAGGAAGAGCGCGTCCGTCCCTCGGTAGTTCAGCGCGCGGGCGACCTCGGCGAGCTCGCCCGAGGCCATCACGCGCGCGTACCCGATGCCCTTGCGGCGAAGCCCCCGCTGGACGGCGTCCCGGCCGCGGACGAAGGTGTCCTCCCGCCGCTCCTTGTTGAAATGGGCACGGATCTTCGAGCGCGCGCGTGACGACACCGCCATGCGCAGCCAGTCCCGCGACGGGCCGGCGTCCTCCGCACGGCTCGTCATGATCTCGATGGTGTCCCCGTTGTCGAGCCGGTGGTCGAGGGAGACCAGCCGTCCGTTGACCCGTGCGCCGATGCACCGGTGGCCGACCTCGGTGTGGACGGCGTAGGCGAAGTCGATGGGCGTCGCGTTCGCCGGGAGCCCGAGCACCTCACCCTTCGGGGTGAAGACGAACACCTCGTCCTGGTAGAGGTCGATGCGCAGCGACTCGAGGTAGTCGCCGGGCTCGCTGACCTCCTCCTGCCACTCGAGCAGCTGCGAGAGCCACGGGAGCTCGGCCGCCTCCCCCTCGCCCTTCGACGGGTCCTTGTACTTCCAGTGCGCGGCGACACCGAACTCCGCGGTGCGATGCATCTCCGACGTCCGGATCTGCACCTCGAGCTGCCGACCGTCCGGCCCGACCAGCGTCGTGTGCAGCGACTGGTACCGGTTGATCTTCGGCATCGCGACGTAGTCCTTGAAGCGACCGGGGACCGGACGCCACACGGAGTGGAGCTGCCCGAGGACCGCGTAGCAGTCGCGGACGCTCTCCACGATGACGCGGACGGCGACGAGGTCATGGATCTCGTCGAACTCCTTCCCGCGCAGGACCATCTTCTGGTAGATCGAGTAGTAGTGCTTCGGACGTCCTGTCACGTCACCGCGCACCTTCACCGCGCGCAGCTCGTCACGGATGGAGCCCATGACCGCCTCGAGGTAGGCCTCACGCTCCGGGTTGCGCTCGTCGACGAGTGCGACGATCTCCTCGAAGCGCTTGGGGTGCAGCGTCGCGAAACCGAGGTCTTCCAGCTCCAGCTTGAACGCCTGCATCCCGAGGCGGTGCGCGAGCGGCGCATAGATGTCGAGCGTCTCCTGCGCGATCCGCTTCTGCTTGTCGCGCGGCATCGCGCCGATGGTCTGCATGTTGTGCAGACGGTCGGCGAGCTTGATGACGAGCACGCGGATGTCGCGGGCCATCGACACGACCATCTTGCGCAGCGTCTCGGCCTGCTGCTCCTGCTTCGACTCCGACTGGATGCGGTCGAGTTTGGTCACACCGTCGACGAGCAGCGCGACCTCGTCCCCGAAGCCCTCCCTGATGTCCTCGAGGGTCGCCGGCGTGTCCTCCACCGTGTCATGCAGGAGCGCTGCGAGGAGCGTGGCCGTCCCGAGCCCGAGGGACGCGAGGTTCGTGGCGACCGCGACGGGATGGGTGATGTAGTCCTCGCCGCTGCGCCGCTTCTGGCCCTCGTGCATCGCCCGGGCGTAGTGGTAGGCGCGGATGACCTCTCGCAGCTCCGCACGGGACTCGCGCCGGATCGCAGCAGCGAGCGGCTCGAGCTCGGGCGGGACGACCTCGCGGCTCCCGATCGGGAGGCGGGCCAGCACGCCCTTCACCCCGGAAGGACGCGGCGGGACGGCCGAGCGAGACGGCGCGGCCGGCGCGGGCTCCGGTGGGCCACCAGCGGCGGGTGCGGGCACGGTCGACGGACCCCCTGTCACCGGGTCCGGACCCATCCTTCACGCCTCCGGTCGCTCCGAGGAGCCTACCGACGGCATCGTCCTCGTCGGCAGGTCCTGACGACCGCCGACGGTCAGAACGTGAGGAGCGAGGTGTGCCGGTGCCCGGCGATGCGCTGCGCGCCGTCGAGGAACCCGAGCTCGATGAGGAAGGCGAGCCCGACGACCTGACCGCCGAGCGCCTCCACGAGCTCGACGGTCGCCGCGGCCGTCCCGCCCGTCGCCAGCACATCATCGACGATCAGGACACGGTCGCCCGGTGCGAACGCGTCGTCGTGCAGCTCGACGGTCTCGCTCCCGTACTCGAGCTCGTAGGACACGCCACGCCTGCTGGACGGGAGCTTGCCCGCCTTGCGCGCCGGAACGAACCCGGCACCACAGGCCAGCGCGACGGGCGCAGCGAGGATGAACCCACGGGCCTCGATGCCGACGACCTTGTCCACGCCGAGGTCGCCGTACGGGTCCGCGAGCGCCTCGATCGCGTGGGCGAAGGCCTCCGGGTCGGCGAGCAGCGGCGTGACGTCCTTGAAGACGATGCCGGGCTTGGGGAAGTCCGGGATGTCGCGGATGCGTGCGGTCAACAGGTCCCGATCGATGGTCGCCATCAGTCGTCCTCCCCCTCTCGCGACACGCCCTCGCGTGCCGCCATGTGCGGCCCTGCGCCGTCCGTCAGCGACGGCGGCGGCGACGTCGCCCGGAGCCCCGGACGTAGTCGGTGGTGATCGGAGCGCGCCCCGAGTAGGACGCATCGAGCGCCGCGGCGGCCTCCTCCTCGGAGGCGCCGGCCGCTCGAGCCTCGACCTTGACGATACGGCGCTGCTCGGCCGGCTCGCGCGCCTTCCAGACCGCGTAGAGCGGGCCGGCGACGAACACGGACGAGTAGGCGCCCGCGAGCATGCCGACGAAGAGCGCGAGCGCGAGGTCCTGCAGCGTCGTCGCACCCAGGACCGAGCCGCCGATGAAGAGGAGCGCGCCGACCGGGAGGACCGAGCTGATGGTCGTGTTGAGCGACCGGTAGAGGACCTCGTTGAGCGACGCGTTCACGAGCTCGAGGACCGTCCGACGCCCGGGCTCACCGAGGGTGTGTCCGTTCTCCTTGACCCGGTCGAAGATGACGACCGTGTCGTAGAGCGAGTACCCGAGGATGGTGAGCACGGCGATGACCGTCGCAGGGGACACGCTGAAGCCGACGAGGGCATAGATGCCGACGGTGATGAGGACGTCGTGCGCCATGGTGATGAGCGCGACGGCGGCCATCTTCCGGTCGAGGCGCACGGAGATGTAGACCGCGACCACGAGGAGGAACACGACGAGCGCGCGCAGCGACTGCGTCGTGATGCGCTCCCCCCACGTGGGACCGACGAACGTCTCCTGGACCTCATCGACGCCGGTGAGCTGCACGAGCGCGTCGCGGACTGCCGCGGCGATCGCGCCATCGGGCTCGAGCGACTCCGTTCGCACGATCGCCGCGCGCTCGTCGCCGACGCCGCTGAGCTGCGCGACCGCCTCGGACGCCCCGGCGCCCTCGACGGCCGCCCGAAGGTCATCCGCGTCCACATCGGCCGCGATCCCCTCGACGCGGAACGAGCTGCCGCCGACGAAGTCGAGCGAGAGCTCGAGCCCGCGTCCGACGAGGGCGCCGAGCGCGAGGAGGACGAGCAGCGCCGAGACGACGGCCCAGCGGCGCGCGTGCGGGACGATGCGGAGGTTCGGGGTCCTTCTCATGCGGGAACCTCCTGTGTGCGGGCGACCGACCGGTCCGCGAGTCCGAGCCGTCCACGGTCGAGGAACCCGGACGAGACCATCAGGAACACGACCGGACGGGTGAAGCCGGCCAGGATCACGATGTCGAGCACCGTCGCGAGCCCGAGCATGAGCGCGAACCCGCGGACCGGTCCGACCGCCAGCGCGTACAGCACGATGGCGGCCGCGAAGGTGACCGTGTTCCCTGCGAGGTTCGTGCGGAAGGCCGATGCGTAGGCCTTCAGCGCCGCGCTGCGGACGGTCTTACCGAGCGCGAGCTCGTCGCGGATGCGTTCGATGAACAGGATCGAGGAGTCGGCGGTGATGCCGACGGCCACGATGATCCCGGCGACGCCAGCGAGGGTGAGGGCGAACCCGAGCTCGCCGAGCACGGCGATGAGGCCAACGACGACCGTGCTGAAGACCACGAGGGCCGAGAGGGCGACGAGTCCGAGCCATCGGTAGAAGAACAGGAGCCACGCGCCGACGAGCAGGAGTCCGATACCGCCCGCGAGGAGCCCGGCGTCGAGGGATGCCGCGCCGAGCGTCGGTGAGACCTGCTCGAAGGTGGACGGCTCGAGGCTGATCGGCAGCGAACCCGTACGGAGGACGAGCGCGAGGTCGGTCGCCGCGATGCGCTGCGCCTCACGGTCGAGCTCCCCTGACGTGATGACCGCACCGTCGGTGAGACCGACGCCGCACCGGACGTCGGGGTTCATCGACGGTGCCGACTCGACGACGCCGTCGAGCACGATGGCGAGCAGCCCCGGTCGACCGGTGTCCCGCTCGCATGCGAGGTCGGAGGTGATCGCGGCGAACGCGGCGTCCCCTTCGGCGTCGAAGGAGACCGACGTCGTGAACCCGCCCGACTGCTCGACGGGGAACGCGTCGTCGATCGAGTCGCCCGAGAGCGCGGCAGGGCCGACGAGGTAGATGGCCCCGGGGATCGTGACCGCGAGCTCGCCCTCACCGACCGACGTGCCGCGCCCGCACAGGTAGCCGGCATCGTCGGCGCCGAGGGCATCGCGCTCGGCGGACGGCAGCGTGCAGTCGATGCCGAGCTCGCCATACGCCTCCGTGCCCGGGGAGAAGGTCTCGAGCACGGGGCGGAAACGCAGCTGCGCCGTCCGGCCGATGAGCTCGCGAAGCCGCTCCGCGTCGCTGACACCGGGAAGCTGCACGATCACGTCCGTCCCGCTGCGCGCGATGTCCGGTTCCGCGACGCCGAGCGCGTCGACGCGCGAACGGATGATCTCGATCGTCTCGTCGAGGATCGCCTCGAAGTCGGCCGGTGCCTCCTCTCCCACGGGGAGGACCGGCTGATAGACGGCGCTGATCCCTCCCTGAAGGTCGAGGCCGAGCAGCGGGCGCAGGCCCGCACCGAGGACGGAGGCCGCAGCGACGACGGCGACGAGGGTCGCGACGAGGCTGAGGATGAGAGGACGGCGCTTCACGGTCGGACTCCGACGGGGTGGGCGGGACGGCGGGGATCGGCGGCGCTCATCCGAGCGGGACGCCGTTGGCGGTGATGCGGAACTCGCAGCCGAGGGTCCGGGCCGCGCGACGGCACATGATCATGCGGTCGAGGAAGATCTCGAAGTACTCGATGACGGTCGATCGCTCCGTGTCGAGCTCCAGCTCGAGGGTGATCGTCGAGCGCTCAGCGTCGACCCGGAGGAACGAGTGCGTGACCGCATCGTTGACGCGGTCGTGGATGTCGAGCGCAGGGTCGACGCCACGTCGGACACGGGAGCGGTGCACGTCCGCCTTGTCGGCGAGGATGACCGCGGCACCGACGGGACCGATGACGGTGCCGTGCTGCTCCTCGTGGTTGCCGACGGCGGAGAGCACGAGGCCGATGCGATACGGGTCGACCTCGAGGCGTCGGAGCGCGTCGAACGCGACCCATGCCGAGGAGAGGCCGTGGTTCGTGCGGGCGACGACGTTGCCGACGTCGTGGAGATAGCCGGCGATGGCAGCGAGGTCGGCGAGCTCCTGCTCCGCACCGAGGTGATGCAGCACGTTGTGGGCGATGCGACCGACGAGGTTCGCGTGGCGGAAGCCGTGCTCCGTGAAGCCCATCGCGCCGATGAACTGGTCGGACAGCTGGATGAACGCGGAGACGACCTCGTCCTGCTGGAGCTGCGCGAGCACGTTCGGCTCGGAACCCGTCGCCTCGCCCGTGAGCGTGCCGACCCGCTGCGCCTCCGCGACCGCACCCTTCGCGTCCATGCCACGCAGCAGCGACCGCTCGGCCTGCTCATCGCCGATCGGCCCCGGAGCGATGGAGGACGCGTCCTCGGGCCCGACGGGGCGACCCCCATCGGCAGCGCCGGCCTGGCGGGTCTCGGTCATCGGTCGCCGTCGCCGTCCGTCTCGTCGGCTTCCGCGCCACTCTCGCCGCTCCCGGCTCGCTCGATCACGCGCGCGATGGCGTTCCGGTCGAAGCGCATGACCACGTCCGGACCCCCGTGCGCATCCTCGGTGACCGCAAGGTCGACGGTCTCCCCATCGAGCTCGACGACCGCGCCATGCACACCACCGACGGTGGCGACGAGGTCCCCGACGCCGAGCGACGCGACGAGCTTCGCGAGCTCCTTGCGGCGCTTCGACTGCGGGCGGATCAGCAGGACGTACAGGAGCGCGAGGAAGACGAGCGGGAGCAGCAGCCCCTCGAGGCCCCCCGTCGCCGCCTGGGCGAGCACCATGGACGCATCCCCTGTGAGCTGCACGGTGGTCCCTCCGGTCGCGCGGCTGATGGCACGCGTCGTCATGGGTCAGATGGCGTAAGGACGTTGGGAAACGCAGGGAGCCTACCGCCGTAGGCCCTGCGGGCGCGGCTCTCCGGGGCGTCAGGCGGAGATGTCGGACCCGGGCTCGTCGAACAGGCCGGGCAGCGCCCCACCGTCGCGGGACGAGGGGACGGCGCGCCCGAGGTGCCGATAGGCGGCCGCGGTCGCGGTGCGTCCGCGCGGGGTGCGTTGGAGGAGTCCGGACCGGAGGAGGAACGGCTCGACAGCGTCCTCGAGGGTCGCCGCCTCCTCGCTGAGCACGGTCGCCAACGTGCCGACCCCGACCGGTCCCCCGTCGAACCCGTCGATGACCGCCTCGAGGAGTCGGCGGTCGAGCCGGTCGAGGCCGAGCTCGTCGACCTCGAAGACGACGAGCGCAGCGCGCGCCACCTCACGGTCGATGCGCCCCTCCGCCTCGACCTCGGCGAAGTCGCGCACCCGACGGAGCAGACGGTTCGCGATGCGGGGCGTCCCGCGCGAGCGCCCGGCGATCTCGTCAGCCGCCGCATCGTCGAGACGGACCTCGAGGATGCCGGCGCTGCGGCGAACGATGGCACCGAGCTCGGCGGGCTCGTAGTGCTCGAGCTGTGCGGTGAACCCGAAGCGGTCACGCAGCGGCGCAGCGACGAGGCCGGCGCGCGTCGTCGCCCCGACGAGCGTGAACCGCGGCAGCTCGAGACGGATCGAGCGGGCCCCCGGCCCCTTCCCGACGATCACGTCGATCTGGAAGTCCTCCATCGCCGGGTAGAGGACCTCCTCGACGGTGCGCGGAAGACGGTGCACCTCGTCGACGAACAGGACGTCGCCGGGTTCGAGGCCGCTGAGGATCGCGGCGAGATCGCCGGGGCGCTCGATCGCCGGACCGGACGTCGCACGCAGCTGCGCGCCGAGCTCGCCGGCGACGATCGCGGCGAGTGTCGTCTTCCCGAGCCCCGGCGGCCCCGAGAGCAGCACGTGGTCAGCGGCCTGGCCGCGCCGCTGCGCGCCGCCGAGGACGAGGCGGAGCTGGCGTCGGATGCGTTCCTGACCGACGAAGTCGTCGAGCCGCTGGGGCCGCAGCGTCACCTCGAAGGTGGCCTCGTCGTCGGCACCGCCGGGCGCGACCAACCGGTCCCCGCTCATGCGACACCGTCCCTGGCGCCGCCGAGCTCGCGCAGCGCACGCCGGAGCAGCGAGCCGCCGTCCTCGCCGTCGATGAGGTCGAGGCGCGCGAGCGCGTCACGGACCTCGACGGCGGAGAAGCCGAATCCGGACAGCGCCTCGCGCACGGTCGCGAGGACGTCGTCGTCACCGGCGGCCGCACTGCCCACGGGGGCGGTCCGCTCAGCGCCCACCCGGTCCCGCAGCTCGAGGACGATGCGTTCAGCGACCTTCTTCCCGATGCCCGGGACGCTCGTGAGCACGGCGACGTCGCCCTCGGCGATGGCCGTCTCGAGCGCCACGGGACGCAGGGCCGTGAGGGCGGCGAGCGCGAGCCTCGGCCCGACGCCGGATGACGTCAGCAGCAGCTCGAACAGGCGGAGCGCGTCACGGTCGGCGAACCCGTAGAGCGTCATCGAGTCCTCGCGGACCTGGAGCGACGTGTGCAGCGTCACCTCACGCCCAGGTGCGGGCACGACCATCCCGCCAGGGACATGGACGCGGTGCCCGAGCCCCTGCACGTCGACGACGACGCTCGCGTCGGAACGCTCGACCACCCGGCCTCGGACGAAGGCGATCACGCCGCGTCACCACGGTCGAGCGTCCCCCGCGTGGGCCGGGCGGCCCGCGCGGCGACGACGGCCTCCCAGCCCCCGCGGCCGACCCTCGCGGCATCGTGCTGCGCGGCCGCGAGGGTCGCCCTCGCAGGGGTGGTGATGCGACCGGACGTCGGACCGCGCGAGTGTGCGAGGTGCGTGATCGCGACAGCGAGCGCATCGGTCACGTCGACGGGACGCGGCGGGGCGTCGAGCCCGAGCTGGACCGCGACGAGCCGTGCGACCGCCTGCTTGTCCGCGGCACCGTCCCCGGTCACGGTCTGCTTGATCTCGTTCGGGCTGTAGGCGGTCACCGGGACACCGATCTCGGCCGCAGCGAGCAGCGCCACCCCGGCGGCCTGACCGGTCGGCATGGCGGTCCGGACGTTGCCACTGAACAGGACGCGCTCGACGGCGACCGCAGTCGGGGTCACCTCCGACAGGATCGCGCGGAGCCGTCGGTGCAGCGCGAGGAGACGCTCCTCGAGCGGCAGGTCCGCCGACGTCGTGATGCACTCGGCGTGCACGAGCGTCGGGTGCGACACCGGCCCGCCGACGACACCGACGCCGCAGCGGGTCAGCCCCGGGTCCACGCCGACGACGACGGGACGGCCCGACGTGGCCGACGGGTGGGACGCCTCGGTGGCGTTCGTCATGGCTCGACCCCGTCCGAACAGGTGTTCGTCACCGTAGCAGCGCCATGGTGCGCGGAGCCGGAGCGCACCCCCGCCGCTCGGACGCCGGGGTGTCAGAGCTCGACGTCGGCCAGGACGCCTTCGTCGACGTCGAGGTTCGCGTACACCTCCTGGACGTCGTCGTTGTCCTCGAGCGCGTCGAGCAGTCGGAGCACCCTGCCCGCCTCCACGGCGTCCTCGATGCGCACGCTGACGGTCGGGACCATCGTCGACTCGGCACCGATGACGGCCAGGCCGGCCGACTCGAGCGCTGCACGGAGTCCGGCCACCGCGGAGGGCTCGCACCACGCGATCGTGGTGCCGTCGCCGCCCTCGACGTCCTCGAGTCCCGCGTCGAGTCCCGCAGCGAGCACGTCGTCCTCGTCGGGTGCTCCATCGAGGACCACCTGGCCCCGACGCGTGAAGAGGAACGACACCGCACCCGGCTCGGCGAGGCTCCCACCGGCACGCGTGAAGAGGCTCCGGACGTCGGACGCGGCGCGGTTGCGGTTGTCGGTCAGCACGTCGACGAGCACCGCGACACCGCCCGGCGCATAGCCCTCGTACGTCGCCGCCTCATAGCGCGCTCCCCCGTCGTCCTCGCCGGCACCGCGCCGGCAGGCGCGCTCGATGTTGTCCTTGGGGACATCGGCGTCGCGCGCCTTCTGCACGGCGAGCGCGAGCGACGGCGACGCGGACGGGTCGGACGCTCCGGCCTCACGCGCCGCGGACTCGATCGCTCGGATCAGCTTCGCGAACTGCTTGCCACGCTTCTTGTCCTGCGCGGCCTTGCGATGCTTGATGTTGGCCCACTTGCTGTGGCCCGCCATCGTGCCCTCCGTCCGTCCGCGCGACGTCGGTGCGCGGAGCGGCCGGATGCTACCGACCGGCCCCTGCGCGGACGAGGTCGCCGAGCATCGCGTGGAGACGGTGGTCCCCCGCCACCTCCGGGTGGAACGTCATCGCGACGATCGGACCCTGTCGGACCGCGACCGGGGCGCCCTCGACGCTCGCGAGCACCTCGACGGACGGATCGAGGACCGCCTCGATGCGCGGCGCGCGGATGAAGGAGGCCTCCATCGGACCGCCCTCCACACCAGCGACGTCGAAGCGGACGTCGAACGAGGCGGTCTGCGGTCCGTAGGCGTTGCGCCGTGTCCGCACGGCGAGCCCGCCAGGACGCGGCAGCGCGTCGTCCTCACCGGTGAGCTCGTCCGACAGGAGGATCAGTCCCGCGCATGTCCCGAGCACCGGCATGCCCTCCCGGAGCCGGACCGCGAGCGGTGCGTCGAGTCCGGAGCGCGCGAGCGCGCGGGAGATGGCCGTCGACTCGCCGCCGGGCAGGACGATGCCGGCGACGGCATCGAGCTGCGCGGGTGTGCGGACCGGGACGGGTCGAAGCCCCACCGCCATGAGCGCCCATGTGTGCTCCAGCACGTCACCCTGCAGCGCCAGTACCCCGACGAGTGGCACGTCATCAGCGACGTCGGCGGCCGCTCCCGGGCGCCGGTCGAGCCGCTCCCCCGGGAGCCTCGTCACCAGCCTCGGCCGGCGTAACGCTGCTCCGGCGGGATGGTGTCGATCTCGATGCCGACCATCGCCTCACCGAGTGCACGCGAGACGCGCGCGACGACCTCAGGGTCCTCGAAGTGCGTCGTGGCCTCGACGATCGCACGGCCACGCTTGACCGGGTCGCCGGACTTGAAGATGCCCGAGCCGACGAACACACCGTCCGCTCCGAGCTGCATCATCATCGCGGCGTCCGCGGGTGTCGCGATCCCCCCGGCGGTGAACAGGACGACGGGCAGCCGGCCGAGCTCCGCGACCTCGGCGACGAGGTCGTAGGGAGCGGCGAGCTCCTTCGCGGCCGTGTGCAGCTCCGCCGCATCGAGCTGCGTGAGCCGGCGGATCCCCGAGGTGATGGCGCGCATGTGGCGCGTCGCCTCGACGACGTTGCCCGTCCCGGCCTCTCCCTTCGAGCGGATCATCGCCGCGCCCTCGGAGATCCGACGCAGGGCCTCGCCGAGGTTCGTCGCCCCGCACACGAACGGGACCGTGAACGGCTGCTTGTCGATGTGGTTCGCCTCGTCGGCGGGCGTGAGCACCTCGGACTCGTCGATGTAGTCCACGCCGAGGTGCTGCAGCACCTGTGCCTCGACCATGTGCCCGATGCGGGCCTTCGCCATGACGGGGATCGAGACCGCCTCGATGATCGACTCGATCATCTCGGGGTCGCTCATGCGTGCGACGCCGCCGTCCCGACGGATGTCGGCGGGCACGCGCTCGAGCGCCATGACAGCGACCGCGCCCGCCTCCTCCGCGATGCGAGCCTGCTCGGGGTCGATGACGTCCATGATGACGCCACCCTTGAGCATGTCGGCGAGACCGCGCTTGACGCGCTGGCTGCCGGTGACCGGTCCGTGACCGTTCGATGCTGCGGACATCCGCGACCTCCGAGGGCCTCAGGAGCGGCGTGGGCGCGCCGCTGGCAGAGGCTGGAGCGTACTGCTGGGACCGGCGAGGAGGATCAGCCGATCTCGGGCATGCGGTCGCTCGCGGGCAGGTGGACCCACGTGGGACCCGGTGCGAGCGGGAACGGTTCGCCGTCGGGGGTCAGGACGCGCAGGAGGTCGGACGCCGTCCGCTTCTCCCACCGCGCCTCGTAGCGGCGGCCGTCACGCAGCACGAGCGCCGGCGCGCCGGTGGTCGTCGCGTCGGTCTCGTCGTAGCCGCTCGCGCCGACGTAGTGACGGGTCGCGAGCACGACGACGTTCGCCGCCCCGATCTCGCCCGGGCCGGCAGTGGCGAAGGCGCGCCCGTTCTGGTCACGCCGGTAGACCCCGGCCGACGCGTCGTAGGTCCAGCCGGACCGGAACGCCGCCGACATCTCCACGACCACCGACGCACCCGGGTCGGCGCAGGACGTCGCGCTCGCAGGGCAGGACAGCGCACCACCGGGCACGTCGTCGCTGAACGTCCAGCCGATGTCGACGAGCGGACGCGCACCACGCGCCGTGACGACGTCGAGCACCTCCCCCGCGTCGACGTAGAGGTTGTGCGGAGCACGGCGGACGTCGTCGCGGGAGAACCCGTCGACGCCCTCGACGACGCGGACCGCGGGCGTCGCCGCGAGCAGCTCCTGCACCTCGGCACGTGCGCCCGAGTAGGCGAAGCCCGACGGCCCGAAGCCCGACAGCAGGTCGGCGTCGACCGGCCGCGCCGAGCGGACCGGACCGACCTCGGCGGGGAGCGCCGAGTGGTAGAGCGCCATGAAGCGCGTGATGCCGCCCTCGACGAGCTCCTCGAAGACGATGTCGGCCGCCTCGAGGCCGGACTGCGGGCGCGCGTTCTCCGAGTTCTCGACCTTCACCGCGAGCAGCGGACGCGTGAGCACCTCGGGGTCGACCGGGAGGCCGGTGAACGGCGACCGCGGGCGGTCGTCCACGGTGACGGCGGCATCGCCGTCGGTCGTACCGCCCGGCGTGCTCGCCCCGTCGGACGGCGCCGGTGTGACCGGCGCGTCGGAGGTCCCGCCGCAGGCCGCGAGGACCAGTGCGAGCGCCGCCGACGCGAGCACGGCACGGCGCTGCTGGCGCGTGCGGGAGATGGAGTGCTGCACGGGGACCCCTGCCCTGCCGGTCGTTCCGGTCGCGGCAGCGTACGGCCCGGCGAGCATGTCCGACCGGCCGGACGGACCGGTCAGCCCGCTCGGGTCGAGGCGCGAGCGACGGCGGCCTCGTAGACGCCGCGCATCCGCCCGGCGACCGCGGACCAGTCGTGCGCCGCGGCCCGCTCCGCCCCCGCGGCCCTGATGCGGGACCGCAGACCAGCGTCGTCGAGGACACGTGCGATCGCCCCGGCGAGCGAGACCTCGTCATCCGGCGCGGCGAGCACCGCCTCGCGTCCGTCGCGTGCCACGTCGCGGTAGCCGGGGATGTCCGTCGCGACGACGGCCAGCCCGGCCGCCATCGCCTCGAGCAGGACGATGCCGAACGACTCGCCGCCCCTCGCGGGCAGGACCGCGACGTCCGCCTCCGAGAGCAGGGCCGGGAGCTCCGCGGGTGTCACCCGTCCGGCGAGCTCGACGCGCGCGGCGACGTCGGGCGGTGCTGCAGCACGGAGCCGCTCGAGCACCGGACGCGACGGTCCGTCCCCGAGCACACGGAGCTGCAGGTCCGGCCGCGTCGGTGCGAGGCGCAGGAAGGCGCGGAGGGCGACGTCAGCCCCCTTGCGGGGCTCGAGACGGCCGAGGAAGACCAGCCGGCGCGCGTCCCCGTCATGCCCCTGACGGCTCGCGTCCGCGCGCGCTCCCGCGAACCGTGCGACGTCGACGCCGTTCGGGACGACCGTCAGGTCGGCAGCATCGAGCCCGAGCATGCGGGCGTGGAACGCCGCCGCGGCAGGGCTGACCGCGGTCAGCACGTGCGCATGCGCGACGACACGGCGTGCCGGCATCCGCGCGGCGCGGTAGAGGCGTGGGAGTGCGCCACGATCCGCCGAGGCGTGGAACGTCGCGACCCGTGCGCCGACCTCGGCCAGCAGCGCGACCGGTCCGAGCACGGGTACGAGCGGCTCATGCACGTGGACGACGTCGGGTCGTGCGCGACGCAGCAGGTGTCGCAGCCGTCCGGCGTCCGCCGGCCCGAGCGCGATCGGCGCTCGGGATCCGTTCGCGGGGACGCTCCTCGTCCGGCCGACGACACGCATCGGACGGTCGCCGTCGGTCGCGTCGGCGACGACCCGACCGTCGAGCGAAGGGCCGAGGACGAGCACCTCGTCGCCGGCCCGGCGCAGCGCCGTCGCGAGCGCACGCACATGCCCCTGGACCCCGCCCGCGACGTCGAGCGCGTACGGGCTGACGATCGCGACCCTCATGCGCCGCGCTCCTGGCTCGATCGCCACGCCTGCTTCGCGAGCGCGCGCCAGTCCTCCCCCGCGCGCCAGCTCGCCACCACAGGGTGGTCCGGCTCGCGGTCCGCCAGCCAGTTCGGGACGAAGACGTGCCACTGGGTCGCGTCGACGGCGATGAGCCGTTCGAGCTGCTCGGCGACGACCTGCGTGCCGTCGTACACGTCGAGTCCCGCGATGTCGACCGGTTTGAGCACCACCCCGTGGTAGCCGTCGCCCGCCGTCAGGAACGCACCCGTCGCGACCGGCCGACCGGTCCGCCGCGCGAGTGCCGCGGTCCCCGGTGGCAGCCGGCACGGCTCACCGAAGAAGTCGACGATCGGACCGCGCCGCGTCAGGTCACGGTCCGCCAGCAGGGTCGCGAGACCACCGCGCTGGACGCTCCCCTCGAGTTGGTCGAGCATCGGGCCGCCGCGCACGAGCGGGATGACGTCGAGCCCGGCGCGGACCCGCAGGTCGACGAACCGGTCGAAGAGGCGTCGCGGCTGGACGACCTCGGCGACGACGACCATGCCCCAGCGTCGCTGCGACGAGAACAGTGCGCCGACGTCCCAGCTGCCGAGGTGCCCCGTCGCGAGGATCCCACCCGCACCACCGTCACGCACCCCGTCGATGTGGTGCAGCCCGACACCGCTCGCCTCCCGCAGCACCCGTTCGCCATCCATCCGGTGCAGCCGGAAGGCGTCGATCCAGTACCGCGCGTAGCTGGCGAAGGACGCGTCGACGGTCGCGTCGTCCACGCTCGCGCCGCTCCCGGCGGACCGGGTGATCCGCGTCAGGTTGCGACGGACCATCTCACGCTGGCGCGACGGAGCGAACCGTGCCCACGTCCGGCCGAGCGTGCGCGAGAGCGCGAGCGCGCGACGCTCCGGGAGCGCCTCGACCGCTCGCCAGAGCGCGACGTAGCGCAGGTAGGCCACGCGCTCCGCCCGCGTCGGTGGCGGTGCGGGCGGGAGGTCCCCGAGCAGACGTCCGGGGGTGACGCTCACGGCGTCCGGTGCTCCCCGTCCCGCCGCACGCGCCGGACGACCGCATCGACCGCATCGCCTCGACCGTTGCGAAGCCGTGTCGCGAGCCGCTCGCGAAGCC
>JAURQY010000053.1 GCA_030835875.1 Nitriliruptorales bacterium
CCCTCTTCGAACTCTCGCATCATCCGGTCTCAGAGAACCATAGGGGGGTCTCCCATTACATACATTCATGACAATCCTGCATTATGAGGGGGGCACGATTCAGACGACGATGGCATAATCATGGCAAGATCTGCCATGGCAGATCTTAGAATGACTGGGAGGACGACTGGGCACGCGCCCACTGTGTGGCCACACTCACTGAGCAGGCAGCAGGTGTGCAGCGCTCAGCGATCAGCGCTCAAAAAGCCCTTTTTGAGCTGGCCCGCGACCCGCTGACGATGTCTGCAGCGGGGCCGCGAGCAGCGCTGGCGCACCACCGCACGCACCCAGCACCGCAAGGATGCGCTCCCCGAGGGACTCTTCGCGCGCAGCGGCGACCCGGTCCTCGCGCTCGTCACGTGTGGCGGCCCCTTCGACATGACCGCGCGCACCTACCGCGACAACGTCATCGTGTGGGCGGAGCCTGCGGGCTGACCCGCGGATGCGGCGCATCGGCCATGAGCGCGACGAAGCGCTCGAGGCCGACGTTCCCACCCGAGAGCGTGATGCCGACCCGCTTGCCCCGTACGTCGATCGCACCGGCGAGCACCGCGGCGAGCGCTGATGCGCCGCTCGGCTCGACGACCTGCTTGAGCCGGTCGAAGAGGACGCGCATCGCCGCGCGGATCTCGTCGTCGGTGACGGCGACGACCTCGTCGACCCGCTCGCGCATCACGGCGAGCGTGAGCGCACCGAGCCGGTCCCCCTGCTGCCCGTCCGCGATCGTCGTCGGGACGGGTGCGACGACGAGCTCCCCGGTCGCGAGCGAGCGACGGGCGACGTCGCGTGCGGCCGGCTCGACGCCGACGACGCGCGTCGTCGGCGAGAGCGCCTTCGCTGCGGTCGCGCAGCCGCTGATCAGCCCACCTCCACCGACGCAGACGACGAGCACGTCGAGCGGTCCTCCGTCGGCGGTGTCCTCGATGAGCTCGAGCGCGGCCGTGCCCTGGCCGGCCATGACGTCCGCGTGGTCGAAGGGAGGGATGAGCGTCATCCCCCGCTCGTCGGCGAGCCGCCGACCGACCTGCGCGCGGTCCTCGGTGTAGCGGTCGTACAGGACGACCTCCGCGCCGTAGCCACGCGTCGCCTCGAGCTTGACCGCGGGTGTGTCCGCCGGCATGACGATCGTGGCACGCGTGCCATGCAGCCGAGCGGACAGCGCCACCGCCTGCGCGTGGTTCCCCGACGAGTAGGCGCACACGCCGCGGGCACGCGCTGCATCGTCGAGCGCGCTGACCGCGTTGTAGGCACCACGGAACTTGAACGCCCCCATGCGCTGCAGATGCTCGGCCTTGAGCAGCAGCTCGCCGCCCGTCCACGTATCGAGCGTCGTCGAGCGCAGGACGGGTGTGCGGATGGCGACGCCCTCGAGCCGGGCGGCGGCGGTGCGGACGTCCTCGAGCTGGATCATCCGGGCAGCCTAAGGTCGGCCTCGCAGCGCAGGACGCTCGCCCCGTCGGCGCCATCTACTAGCATCTTTGCAACACGCTTCCCGGGTCCTCCCCCACCCCTCGACGCGTGATGGGTCGCGTTGCGGCCGGGGAGGGGTCACGCTGATCGACGTCGAGACCGTCTACGGCGTGCTCCTCATCAGCGCGCTGCTGCTCAACGGCGTCGCCATCACCGCATCGACCCCGCTGCGCTCGCTGCTCGCGCCGCTCCGCGAGGGCGGCCTGATCACCCGGACCATGCTGCTCGATGTGGTCCTCGTCCCGATCGTCGCGGTGCTCGCAGCGAACGCGCTCGGCGTCGACCCGGTGACGCGGGCGGCGATCGTGATCGTCGCCGCCGCCTCGACCGGCCCGATCGGCAGGGCGCTCACCCGGATCGCACGAGGTGACGTGCCGCTCAGCGTCACGCTCGTCGTCGGGCTCGGGGCACTCAACCTCATCACCGTCCCGCTCGTCACCGAGCTGTTCCTCCCGAGCGGCATCACGATCCCGCTCTCGAGCCTGCTCTCGAGCCTGCTCGGACTCGCCGTCGCGCCGCTCGTCCTCGGCCGCCTCCTCGCGGTCGTGCTCGAGCGCAGCCGATCGGGCGAGCCCACCGTCCGGACCATGCGGCGCATCGCACAGCGCGGGTCCGACGTGCTGCTGCTCGGCGCTGTCAGCGTCGCGCTCTTCATCGAGCCGCGTGCCGTGTTCGACGCGTTCCTCGGACCGGTCACGATCGTCGCCATCATCGTGATGCTCGTCGTGGCGGTCGGTGCGCGGGTCGTCACGAGCGACGCCGCGCGTGTCCGGACCCTCGCCGTCGTGCTGAACGCCCGCGCCGTCGGACTGGCGCTCACCGTCGCGACCATCCACCTCGGGACCGTCGAAGGCCTGCGCGCGTCGATCCTCGCCTACGGCGGGCTCACGCAGATCGTTCCGCTCGCGGTCGTGCTGCTCCTGCGTCGTCGGTCCCGAGGACCGCTCAGCGACCCGACGTCCCGGACGCACTGAGCGCCGCCGCGAGGTCCTCGCGCACGTCCTCGACGTCCTCGAGACCCACGGAGATGCGGATCGTCCCGTCGTCGATCCCGGTCCGCGCCCGCTCCTCCGCCCCGATCCGCAGATGCGTGGTGGTGGCGGGATGGATCGCGAGGCTGCGCGAGTCCCCGAGGTTGTTCGACAGGTCGACGAGCCGCAGCGCGTCGAGCACGGCGAACGCCCGCGGCTGACCGCCCTCCACGGTGAAGCTCAGCACCGACCCGCCGCCCGACATCTGCGCGCGGGCGAGGTCGTGCTGCGGGTGCGATAGGAGCCACGGGTGGCGCACGGACGTGACGCCCGGCTGCGTCTCGAGCCACGTCGCGAGGTCGAGCGCCGACGCACTCATCCGCTCGACGCGCATGCGCACCGTCTCGAGTCCCTTCATCACGACCCAGGCCGTGAACGGACTCATCGTCGGGCCCGTGTGCTGGAGCAGCGGGTTCAGCTCCGACTCGACGTAGGCGGCGCTGCCGAGCACCGCTCCCCCGAGCGTCCGACCGTGGCCGTCCATGTGCTTCGTCGTCGAGTAGACGACGACGTCCGCGCCGAGCTCGAGCGGGCGCTGCAGCACCGGTGTGGCGACGATGTTGTCGACGATGACGCGTGCGCCCGCGGCGTGCGCGAGCTCGGACACGGCCGCGATGTCGACGAGGTCGAGCATCGGGTTCGACGGCGACTCGAGGAACACTGCGCGCGCGGGCGTCGCGAGGGCCGCCTCCCACTGCCGGAGGTCATGCCCGTCGACGAGGTCGGTCGTCACGCCCCAGCGCGGCAGGATCGTCGTCAGGATCTGGAAGCACGAGCCGAACAGCGCGCGTGAGGCGACGATCCGGTCCCCGGCGCGCACGATCGATGCGAGCGCGTTGAAGACCGCGGACATGCCGCTGGCGGTCGTGCGCGCCGCCTCGGCACCCTCGAGCAGCGCCAGCCGCTCCTCGAGCACGTCGAGCGTCGGGTTGCCGAGCCGCGTGTAGCGGTGGTGCGTGTTCTCACCGCTGAACGCGCCCGCTGCCTCCTCCGCCGACGCGTAGACGAAGCCGGAGGTGAGGTGCAGCGCCTCTGACGTCTCGCCGAACGGCGTGCGCTCGAGCCCACCGCGCACCGCCTGTGTATCCGGTCGCCAGCGGCGCTCGGCATCCGGGTCGCGGGGTCGTGTCACCGTCCGGCCCAGACGACGGCCTGCGCACACACGACCGTTCCGTCGGGTCGCGCGGTGATCGCCGGCGAGCCGTAGAGCTGGTAGCCGTCCGCGAGCGCGCCGCTCACCTTCTCGCAGAACGCGCGGTCGTCACCGCCGGTGAGCAGCTTGTACGGCAGGGGACGGTCGGTCGGCTCGGCATCCACGGGCAGGACCCCTCCGGATCTGGTGGTCGGTCGGCAGCCTACGCCGGGGCCGCGGACCCAGTCCGGACCGTCAGACGGGCGCCGCGCCGCCCTTCGCGCGCTTCGCGCTGCGCCCGCGGAGGTTCGCCGACAGCTCGGCCTTGCGCAGCCGAACGGCGTTGGGCGTGACCTCGACGGCCTCGTCCTCGCGGATGAACTCGAGCGCCTGGTCGAGCGACAGCAGCCGCGGCGGGGCGAGGCGCACCAGCTCGTCACCGGTGGCGGAGCGCACGTTGGAGAGCTTCTTCTCCTTCGCCGGGTTGATGTCCATGTCCTCGGCGCGTGCGTTCTCCCCGACGATCATGCCCTCGTAGACGTCGACGCCGGGTCCGACGAACAGCTGCCCGCGGTCCTGGAGGTTGAGCAGCGCGAACTGGGTCGTCGCGCCGGTGCGGTCCGCGACGAGCGACCCGTTCGGGCGCGTGCGGATCTCGCCCTGCCACGGTTCGTACCCGTCGAAGGTGGCATGGAGCTGTCCGGTGCCGCGCGTCTCGGTCAGGAACTCGGTACGGAAGCCGATGAGGCCGCGCGCCGGCACCCGGTACTCGAGGCGCGTCCAGCCGGAGCCGTGCGCGACCATCTGCTGCATGCGGCCCTTGCGCAGTCCGAGGAGCTGCGTCACGACGCCGACGTAGTCGTCGGGCACGTCGATCGACAGCGCCTCGAACGGCTCGTGCACCGAGCCGTCGATCTCGCGCGTGACGACGCGCGGCTTGCCGACGGTCAGCTCGAAGCCCTCACGGCGCATCGTCTCGACGAGCACGGCGAGCTGCAGCTCACCACGGCCCTGTACCTCCCACGTGTCGGGACGCTCGGTCGGGAGCACCCGCAGGGACACGTTGCCGACGAGCTCGGCCTTCAGCCGGTCCTCGATCTGCCGTGCAGTGAGGCGCGTGCCGTCGCGACCGGCGAGCGGTGACGAGTTCACACCGAGCGTCATGCCGAGCGACGGCTCGTCGACGGTGAGCACGGGCAGCGGACGCGGGTCGTCGACGGCGGCGAGCGTCTCGCCGATCGTCACCTCGTCGATGCCGGCGACCGCGATCAGGTCGCCCGGGCCCGCCTCCTCGGCGCTCACGCGCTCGAGGGCCTGCGTGAGGTAAAGCTCGGCGAGCTTCACGGTGCGGACCGTGCCGTCCGCACGGCACCACGCGACCTGCTGGCCACGCCGCACCGTGCCGTGATGCACGCGGCAGATCGCGAGCCGGCCGAGGTAGGGCGACGCGTCGAGGTTGGTGACGAGCGCCTGGAACGGGTGCTCGGGGTCGTGCTGCGGTGCGGGCACGTGGTCGAGGAGCGTGCGGAACAGCGGCTTGAGATCCTCGCCGGGCACGTCGGGGTCGAGCGTCGCGAGCCCATCCTTCGCGTTCGTGTAGAGGACGGGCAGGTCGATCTGCGCGTCGTCCGCGCCGAGCTCGATCAGCAGCGACATCGCCTCGTCGACGACCTCGCTGACGCGCGCGTCGGGACGGTCGATCTTGTTCACGACGAGGAGGATCGGGAGCCCCGCCTCGAGCGCCTTGCGGACGACGAAGCGCGTCTGCGGGAGCGGACCCTCTGCCGCGTCGACGAGCAGCAGCGCACCGTCGACCATCGCGAGCGCACGCTCCACCTCACCGCCGAAGTCGGCGTGCCCCGGCGTGTCGACGACGTTGACGGTGACCGGCGGCGCGTCGACGCCCTCGCGCAGATCCGGCACGACGATCGACGTGTTCTTCGCGAGGATCGTGATACCGCGCTCGCGCTCAAGGTCGTTGGAGTCCATGACGCGCTCGGCGACGTCCTGGTTCGCGCGGAACGCACCCGACTGCCACAGCATGGCATCGACGAGCGTCGTCTTGCCGTGGTCGACGTGCGCGATGATCGCGACGTTGCGGAGGTCGGTGCGGGCGACGGTCTGGGCAGGGGTCACGGGCTGGCCGGTCATGGGAGCGGCCGCGCCGGGGGCGCCGCCTGGAGGGGTGCGGACGGCAGGATACGCGTCAGGGCTGGAGGCGCTCCACGGTCCAGCCGCCCGCGCCGTCCCTGCGGAACTGCAGCCGGTCGTGCCGGCGTGAACGGCGCCCCTGCCACAGCTCCACCTCGACGGGCGTGAGCGCGTAGCCGCCCCAGTCCGGTGGCCGGGGGATGTCCTCGACCCCGTCGAAGCGGGCCTCGACCTCCTCGACCTGCTGCTCGTAGGCCTCGCGCGACGGGGTCGGCTGCGACTGGTGGCTCGCCCACGCGGACAGCCGGCTGCCGCGCGGGCGGGACGCGAAGTACGCGTCGCTCGCCGCGTCGTCGAGCATCGCGACCGGACCCCGCAGTCGCACCTGCCGTTCGAGCGGCTGCCAGTGGAACACGAGCGCGGCATGCGCGGTGGCGGCGAGCTGCGCTCCCTTGGTCGAGCGCCGGTCGGTGAACCAGACGAGCGACCGGTCGTCGGTGATGCGCCGCAGCAGTACGACGCGCGCATCCGGTCGCCCATCGGCGTCGACGGTCGCGAGCGTCATCGCGTTCGGCTCACCGACACCCGCCTCGACCGCGTCGGCGATCCAGCGCTCGAGCTGGCGGACCGGGTCCGGGTCGACGTCACCGACGTCGAGGCTGCCGAGGGTGTAGTCGCGCCGGTCGCGCTCGACCGCATCCATCATCCGACCCGCTGGCGGGCGTCGTGCAGCGCGTCCCATGCGGCGACGTCGAGTCCTGCGAAGAGGTCGTCCTCCGGGAGCGCCGTCGCGACGAGCGACCACAGCAGCTCGTACGTCTCGTACGGGTAGGCCTCGCGCTCGAGCTCGCGCGGCATCGCGAACCAGAAGCTGTCGGGATCGACCTGGCTCGCGTGCGCACGCAGTGCCGCATCACGGCGCGCGAACGTCGCGTCGCAGCGGACGCGCGCGTGCGGTGGAAGCTCGGGACGTCCCCCTTCCTCCATCCACTCTTCGAACGGGCTCTCGAGACCGGCGGCGAGCATCGCCTCGTGCATCGCGACGACCCGCTCGTCGTGGAACGTGCTCGTGCCGTAGAGCTTCGCGACCTGCCAGTCAGGTGCAGCCAGCTCGACGGCACGCACGGTCACGAGGTGCGTCATGATGTGGTCGGGATGCGGGTAGCCGCCGTTCTCCGGGTAGGTGACGATGACGTGTGGACGTTCCGTGCGCAGCACGTCCGCGAGCGCGGCAGCGGCGACGTCGAGGTCCATGCGTGCGAAGGTCCCCTCGGGCACCGTCGCGGCATCCTCGTGCCAGCCGGAGTCGGCGTAGCCGAGGTCGTAGGTCGCGTGGAAGCCGATCGCGGCGACCGCGGCCGCGAGCTCCTCCCTGCGGACCGCCGCCATGCCGAGCGCCTCGAGCCTGGCCGCGTCGAACGACGGGTTGAGCACATCGCCCGCCGCACCGTCCGTGCAGGTGACGAGCGTCACCCGATCGCCGGCATCGACGTAGTGCGCCGCGGTCGCCGCACCCTTGGACGACTCGTCATCCGGATGCGCGTGGACGAAGAGGAGTCTGCGCGCGGCGTCGATGCCGCCAGCAGCGGGCCCGCTCATGCGGTGGAGTCCGGGCCGGCTCCGACCGCCTCGAGCGCGTCGATCGCCGTGCGCACGAGCGTCGCCGCGGCAGCGACCTCGTCCTCCGGACCGGTGAGCCGCACGATCATCGGGCTGCCCGGGTAGGAACCGAGCCGCACCGTCGGGTGCTGCGCCTGCATCGCGACGAACGTCTCGTTCAGCAGGCTCTCGGAGAAGCGGTGCGTGATCTCGACGACGTGTGGGACCGGGTTGTGACCGGCGAGCAGCGCCGCCTCGACCGCATCGCCGAGCAGCGCCCGGAACTCGCTCGGCACGCCCGGCAGCACCACCACCGTCGCGCCGTACCCGTCCGGGGCGTCCGAACCACCGTCGATGTCGACGCACACCGCAGGCGTCCAGCCGCCCTCGCGCGCCATCAGCCGGCTGCCGGCGGGGATGCGCGCCATACGCATCACGTGATCGACGAAGACGTCGCTGACCGCGAAGCCACGGCCCCGCGTGCGCTCGACGATGCCGCGCATCGCCGCCGCGAGCGTCGCGTCGAGCACGACCTCGCGGCCGAGCGCCGCGGCGACCGCCTCGTAGGTGATGTCGTCCGGTGTCGAGCCGATCCCACCGGAGGTGACGATGACGCGGGGCCGCGGCCGCGCGAGCTCGGCGTGCAACGCCTCCGCGATCGCGCCGGCGTCGTCGGGGACGACGTGCACGCGCTCGAGCGGCACGCCCAGCGGCCGGAGCCGGTCGGCGAGCCACGGCGAGTTGGTGTCCGTGACGAAGCCACCGAGGATCTCGTCACCGATGACGAGCATGGACGCCGCCAGCACCGTCACCGCCTCCTCCGCACCTGCGGCATGCGGACCGCGACGTGCGGGTGTCAGGGCCATGAGCCTACCGACGCACCGCTAGCGTCCCTCGGGCGGTGCGAGGGCGCCGCGATGGACCTCCGGAGGCTCGCGATGGGTGACGAGGCACGCAGCGACGTCGCCCTGACCGTCGCCGCACTCGTCTTCGGGCCACTCCTCCTCGGGAGCCTGCGCGGCGGCTCCGGACTCCTCGGGGTCCTCCTCAACGTCGCCGTCGTGCTCGCGCTGACCGCGCTCGTCCCGCTGCTCCTGATCCGCAGCCGTGCCGGTGGTCGCGCAGGCGGTCGGAGCATCGCCCGTGGTCTCGCGCTCGACGCCTCGCCCGCAGGGCTGCGGCGAGGTGTCGTCCTCGCCGTCCCCGCCGGGCTCGCCGGCGTCCTCGGCATGCTCACAGCCGGCGCGACGCCGGGGGCCGCACTGCTCGGCCGCCTGTCGGGTGCATCGCTGCAGGCCGTGCAGGTCGCCGCCTTCAGCGTCGGCGCGATCGTGCTGACCGTGTTCCTCGTCCGCCGGGGCGCCGAGGCGTTCCCGCGCTCCCCCGAGTGGACGCTGCGCCGCATCCTCCGAGCCGTCGGGGCCGCCGCCGCCGTCGTCGCGCTCGTCGCTGGCCTGGTGCGCGTCCCGCTCGGCGCGAGCGCACCGCGCGTGCTCGCGAACGCGCTCGCGCTGCTCGCGATCGTCCTCGTCGCCGACCGGATCGTCGACACCGGCCGCACCGCACCCCGGCTGGCCGTGTTCCTCCCGGCCTGCCTCGCGCTCTACCTCTACATCACCGGGTTCGGATTCGGCGTGGGGCTGCAGGCCGGCGCGCTCGCAGCGGGGACGACCGCCGTCATCGGGACACTCGCCCTCGGACGCGACGGTGCATGGCCGGCCGTGCCGCTCGCCCTCGCCGTCCACCTGTGGCCGACGTGCCTGAGCCCGCTCGCGCTGGTCGGCGGCCTGTGCTGAGCACCCCCCTCCCTGCCGACGCGCTCGCGCTGCTCCGGCGCGCGCAGCGCGACCCGGCGTACGTCATGCTCGAGGGCATGCACGCGCTCAAGCATGCGATGCGCTTCGACGCGCAGGTCGACATCGTCGCGAGCCCCGACCCCGACGAGCTCGCACGACTGCTCGCCCGTGTCGCACCGGACATCACGCTGCCCGTCGCACCCGGCGCGGTCGAGGCCGGGACCTGGCGCGCGCTCACCGGCGGGCGTGCGCCCCCCTCCCCGTGCCTCGCGGTCGCCCGGCGGCCGGTGGTCGACGTCGTCGCGATGCTGGCTCGCCCCGCACGGCTGCTCGTCCTCGAGGAGCCGCGGCATCTCGGCAACACGGGCGCCGTCGTGCGGGTCGCCGCGGCCGCAGGACTCGCCGGTGTCGTGGTCGTCGGCGAGCTCGACCCGTGGAGCCCGACGGTCGTACGTGCGGCGGCAGGGCTCCACTTCGCCGTCGACGTCGTGCACGTGGCGGACCTCGCCGCGCTCGACGCGCTGCTCGCCGCATCGACGCGACCGATCGTCGCGCTCGACCCGGACGGCACACCGCTCGACGACGTCGAGCTGCCCGTCGACGCCGTGGTCGTGCTCGGCACCGAGCGGCACGGACTGAGCGACGCGCTGCGGGCGCGCGCCACGCTGCGCGTCGCGATCCCGATGCAGGACGGCGTGTCGAGTCTCAACCTCGCGACCGCAGCGGCGGTGCTCGCCTACCGGCCCTGAACCGACCCGACCGGCGGGCCGGCGAACGGCCGCTGCTCCGGCGCCCCGTCCGCGAGCGCCTCCGCGACGATCGCGACGGTCGGCGTGCCGTGTGACAGCACCCGGCGCAGGAACGTCCCCGGATCGAACGCCGCGCCCTCGCGTGCCCGCTCGGTCCGGCGCAGCCCGGCCAGCTCCTCGTAGCCTGCGTAGTAGGAGGAGAGCTGCACCGACGTGAGCTTCGCGCGGCGCAGCTTCCCCTCCGCCTCCGCGCGCTCCTGCAGCGCTGCACCGGTGAGCAGCGCCATCGCGTCCTCGTCGGTCATCGAGGCGGCGTGCAGGCCGAGGTCGAGGAGCGCGTTCGCCGCAGTCCGCAGCATCATCTTCCGCTGCGTGAGCACGAGGTCCTCGCGCGCGACCCGCGACGTGCCGTCCTCGCCGAAGCCGGCCTCGATCATCATCTCCTCGACGAGCACCGCCCAGCCCTCGGTGAAGACGGGTCGCGTGAGGAGCCGGCGCACCATGTGCGGATGGTGCGCGGCATGAGCGAGCTGCACGAAATGACCGGGGTAGGCCTCGTGGATGGCGAGCGAACGCAGCATCGCCGGGTGGTACTCGCGCAGGAAGGAGCGCACGCGCGGACCGTCCCAGTGGTCGGGGACGGGACTGAGCAGGTAGCGGCTCTGGAGGCCCTCGCGCAACGGTGGCGGCCGGCGCAGCATCGCCACCGCGACGCCCTGCTCGTCGGGCCCCATCGCTTCGATGCGCAGCCGGTCGGAGGGCGGCAGGTCGACGAGTCCGGCCCCCGGTGCACCGGGCGCGAGGAAGTCGCGCGCCTCCTCGACCGCACGTCGCGCCTCGGCGAGCAGCATCCCCGGCGGCACGGCCGTCGCGGCGATGTCGTCGAGCACCGCACGGAGCAGCGCATCGTCCTCGTCCGGGCGGGGCACGCCGACGAAGCGGCGCTCCCAGCCGGCGGCGGCGATCTCGACCATCTCGGCACGCGTCTCCGCGAGCGTCGTGCGTGCGCGGTCCTCGATGGCCTGCGCGTCCATCGTCGTGCCGACGGCGAGCTCGAGCGCGCGGTCGACGTACGCAGGGCCGACGCGCCAGTCGAGCCGACGATCGTCCACGAGCTCATCGACGAGCGCGGCGTAGGCCTCAACGCCCTCCGTCGCGTACTCGCCGGCGTCGCGCGCCTCGTCGATCTCGACGCCGCATGCCGCCGCGCGCTCGGGGAGCCGGTCGCGCAGCAGCGCGATCGCCGCGGGCACGCGCTGCTCGAGCAATCCGAACGTGGGCGCCGACACGCCGCTCAGCAGCCGACCCGCCTGCTCGAGGAGCGCGGGCACACGCCGTGCGCGTCGGACGGCCGCGTCGACGAGGCGGCGACGCTCCCCCGGGTCGGCCGCGGTGCCCGCCGCGTCGAGCAGGTCGAGCACGCCGGTGGTCGCGATGCCGAGCGCGACGGTCGGATCGAGGGCGAGCGCAGGACGCTCCTCGAGCTCGACCCGCCGCCAGCGCACCGCATCGAGGAGGAGCGTCAGGTCGCCGGCGAGCTCGCGCGCCTCGCCGGTGCGCGACGACGGCAGCGCACCGAGCTCGAGCATGACGGCCGCCTCGAGGTCGGCGAGCGAGCGGCTGCGTGCGTCGAGCGCCGGGAGCGACAGATCGGGCAGGTCCTCGTCGCGGCCGTCGAGGCCGATGCGTGTCGCCTCGACCGGTTCATGATCGCGCACGTGATCGAGGAGGCGCTCGGTGAGCGCCTCGACCCGCTGTGCGACGGCCTCCATGACGCCCTTCCGGTAGCTCCTGACGCTAGTCAAGCCCTGGGTGGTACGGTCCCCCGAGGACAGCGCGCCACGACGGACGCCGTCCGTCGGAGCGTCCGCGCTCCTCGCGATCCTCGCCGGCGCCACTCCCGTGCGCGGCAGGACCCACATCGCGGCCGCCGGCAGCGCCTGGCTCCCCCTCGGTGGGACCCACGGACCCGTGCCGGGCCGCCCATACCCAGAGAGAAGCTGTGACACCGACCTTCCGGGACCTCGGGGTCGACGACGCCCTGTGCGACGCGCTCGAGGCCAAGGGCATCACCCATCCGTTCCCCATCCAGGCGCTGACGCTGCCGATGGCCCTCGCCGGCGACGACCTCATCGGTCAGGCCCGCACGGGCACCGGCAAGACGCTCGCCTTCGGCCTGCCGCTCCTGCAGCGCGTCGACACCTCGGCGCGCCACACGCAGGCCCTCATCGTCGTCCCGACGCGCGAGCTGTGCGTGCAGGTCCACGAGGACCTCCGCATCGGCGCCGCGCTCGGCATCCGCTCGATCGCCGTCTACGGCGGGACGCCCTACGAGGAGCAGACCGCGGCGCTCGAGTCCGGCGTCCACGTCGTCGTCGGCACGCCGGGGCGTCTGCTCGACCACCTCAACCGCGGCACGCTCGACCTGTCGGACGTCCGTGCGCTCGTCCTCGACGAGGCGGACGAGATGCTCGACATGGGCTTCCTGCCCGACGTCGAGCGGCTCATCGAGAGCTGCCCGACCGAGCGGCACACGATGCTGTTCAGCGCGACGATGCCGACCGCGATCGTGAAGATGGCACGGCGCTACATGAACAGCCCGACGTTCACCCGCGCCGACCTCACCGAGGGCGAGACCGCACCGAACGTCGACCAGCACTTCATGCTCGTGCACCGCATGGACAAGCCGCGGCTGCTCGCGCGCATCCTGCAGACCCCCGAGCGCGGCAACGTGTACGTCTTCGTCCGCACGAAGCACATGGCGGACCGGCTCGTCGAGGACCTCGGCGACCTCGGAGCCGAGGCGATCGCGATCCACGGCGACCTGCGCCAGACGACGCGCGAACGCAACCTCGACCGCTTCCGCGAGGGCAAGGTCAGCGTGCTCGTCGCCACCGAGGTCGCCGCGCGCGGACTCGACGTCGAGAACGTGACGCACGTCGTGAACTACGACTGCCCCGAGGACGAGAAGATGTACCTGCACCGCATCGGGCGGACCGCCCGCGCGGGACGCGCCGGGGTCGCCGTCACGTTCGTCGAGCACCAGGAGGTCGAGCGCGCGAACCTGATCCGCCGCGCGATCGACCGGACGGACCTCGAGGTCCGTCAGATCTTCTCCACCTCCCCCGAGCTCATCGAGCTGTTCGAACTGCCCGAGGACGTGCCGTGGGCGCGCTCGGTCGCGCGCCGGCGCGCACCGGAGGGTGACGGTGGCGATCGCGGTGGTCGCGGTGGTCGCGGCGGGCGAGGCGAACGCGGCGGACGTGACGAGCGCGGCGGACGCGGCGAGCGACGCGAGCGGGACGGCGAACGTGCCGAACGTCGTGAGCGCGATGGCGACTCCGGCGAGCGACGCGAGCGACGTGAACGACGCGTAACGCGCGACGAAGGGCCGAAGAAGACCGCCGCCGAACCCGAGGTCTCCGAGCGCGCGGACGCGACCACGACGACGGACGACGACGGTGGCGCGCCGCGCACATCACGTCGGCGTCGCGGCGGGCGTGGACGCAGCCGTGGCGGGGCCGGCACAGCGGGCGGATCGGAGGCGCGCGATGCCTCACACGAGACGCCAGCAGAACCGAGGGCGGCCCGGACGCGCGAGACCTCACGCGGCGACAGCGCCGGCGACGGTGCCGACCGTGGCGAGCAGCGCTCGTCCACCGGGGGACGCCGCCGTGGTGGCCGCGGTCGCGGCGGGAACGGCCGCTCCGAGCAGGAGCGCAGCAGCGAGCCGAAGGGTGGCGAGCGGCGGCGCGGGTCCGAGCGTGGCGGTTCCGAGCGTGGCGGGTCGGAGCGTGGCGGTTCGGAACGCCGCTCGTCCGGGACGTCCGAGCGCGAGGTCCCGCGCGGCGATGGTCAGCCGCAGCTCGCGCGTCGGGTGAAGGTCGAGCACCTGCCCTGATCGACCCGTGGTCGCCCGCCGATCGCCGCGGGTCGCGACGGCTCAGAGCAGCTTGAGTCGTGCGGCCTCGGCGACCGCACCCGCACGGTTGCGCGCGCCGAGCTTGTCGAACAGCTCCTGCGCGTACGCCTTGACGGTGCGCTCGGTGACACCGAGCTCCGCGCCGATCTCGTTGTTCGTCTTGCCCTGCGCCATGCCCTGCAGGACCTCGAGCTGCCGCTTCGAGAGGTGCGGCGTGTCGAGCTCCTCCACCGTCGGCATCGTGAGGACGAGCGTCTCGTCCTCGTGCTGCGCGGCGACGGCCGGGTCCTCGAAGACGGTGACGACCGGTCCGAACGCGACGCGGTCGCCGTGGTGGAGCGAGCGCGGGCCGGTGATCCGCTCACCGTTGACGCTCGTGCCCGCCGACGAGTCGAGGTCGGCGACGATCACGGCGGACGCGACGCGCCGCAGCTCGGCATGCACGCGCGAGACCCGCGGGTCCTGGATGACGTAGGCGTTGTCGTCACGACGTCCGACGGTCCCGACCTCGTGGTCGAGGCGGATCGTGCGACCGGCCTGCGCGCCCTCGCTGAAGTGCAGCGTCGGCACGGGGACGACCTTCTTCGCCTTCTGGACCTCCGACATGCCGACACCTCCTCGCGAAGCGCCCCGAGCCCCTGCCCGCTCACCTGAGGGGGCGTACGGGGATCACTCGCGTCGGGAGCGTAGGCGGTCGACCCCCTCGCGGTCGGTCACCGCCGCACCGACGGGGACCTCGCGTTCGCCACCGTGATGGTCCGAACCGGCCGTCACGACGAGTCCGAGCCGATCCGCGATCGCCGTCCAGCGCTCCGTCGCGCCGGCGTCATGCGCCGGATGCCGTGCCTCGACACCGGCCATCCCCGCGTCGACCATGGCCTCGACGACCTCGCGCGGGACCTCCTGCGCACCATCGCGCGCGCCGAAGAGCGCCGGGTGGGCGAGCACGACGACGCCACCCGCGCCACGCAGGAGCTCGACGGCTCGGACGGGGTGGACCGCGTGCTTGGGTACGTCCGCTGGTCCGCCGTCGGCGAGGTAACGGTCGAACACCTCACGCTCGTCCGCGCACGCGCCGACCTCGACGACCGCCTGCGCGATGTGCGGACGGGCGACGGGGGCGCCGGCGGCGATACGGACGACCCGCTCGTAGGTGATGGGGATGTCGAGGTCGTTGAACCGCTCGACCATCCGCCGCGCCCGGTCGGCACGAGCATCGCGCAGCCGGGCGAGCTCGGCGGCGAGCACGGGCTCGTCGTGGTCCACCCAGTAGGCGAGCACGTGCACCGATCGGCCGTCGAGCTCGGCGGAGAACTCGATGCCGGGGATGACCTCGACGCCGAGCGCGTCCCCCGCCGCGCGCGCCTCGGCGATGCCCGCACCCGTGTCGTGATCGGTGAGCGCGAGCCCCGCGAGGCCCGCCTCGTGCGCCATCGCGACGACCTCCGCGGGCGTGTGATGCCCGTCGGAGCGCACGCTGTGCGTGTGGAGGTCGTAGCGGTCGGAGCCGTCGCCGGCGTCAGGGCTCTGCATGCGACGACGGTAGTGCGACGGGGTCTCGGGGCTAGGATGGCCGCTCCCGAGGAGGTCCGCCGTGGTCCAGGCCGTGAAGGTGCTGTCGGCGGTCGCGTTCGACGCGGCCCACTTCGACGCGACGGGGCGTGCGGACCCCGCGGTCCGTGTGCTCGCGGAGCTGCCTGCCTCGACCGAGCCCTTCCACGTCAACCGCGTCTACAAGGGCGCGCACGGCCGCTACGAGGAGGTCCTCGCGATCGCCGACCCCTCGGGGACGGTCGTGTGGGAGTCCGAGCCGCGCCTGCTCCAGCTGCGCGGCGAGATGTACGAGGACCTGTTCCGCCTCCGCGTCGACGCGCCGGTGCGCATCGCGGACGCCGGTGAGCACACGCTGCTCCTCTACGTCGACGGTGTGCTCGTCGGTCGCGTGCCGGTCTTCGTCGACGCTCCACGCTCGCTCGTCGCGACCGGTGCGACGATGGACGCGGTCGAGACGGCGCTCAAGAAGGGGTCGATCGTCTGGCTCGACATCCCGCAGCGCGGCGACGAGGTCGTGCAGCGTCCGGCGTGGTACGTCCAGGACGGCCGCACGATCTACGTCATCAAGGGCGGCAAGGAGCAGGAGCTGCCCGGCCTCGAGGCGACCGACACGGTCACCGTCACCGTCAAGTCCAAGGACGTGAAGGCGACGATCGCCGAGCTGCCCGCCGGCGTGCGCGTGGTGACCGATGACGACGAGTTCGAGCGCATCGCGACCCTCGGCATGGGGACGCGCCTGAACCTGCTCGACGGTCAGGATGCGCTCGAGCGTTGGCGGCGCGACTGCGTGATGGTGCACCTCACTCCGCTCGGCTGACCTCGCCGGCTGAGCTGACCTCGACCTCGCCGACGCTCCGGCGTCGCCGCACGACCTCGCCGGCGATGACGGCACCGAGCATCCCGACCCAGCCCCACCACGGGACCCGACGCCACAGCGGCACCGCGTCCGCGACCAGCACGATCGTGCGCGGCTCGCCGACCGGCAGGTCCCAGCGCAGCGTCCCGTCGCTGACCTCGTCGGCATCGTGCTCGACGACACGGCCCGGGACACGCACGACGAGGTCCGCGTCGACCGACCCGGCGACGAGCGCGGCGAGCTCCTCCCCCGACGGTCCGACCGGCTCACCATCGAGCCGCACCCCGAGCGTCGCCGGCGGCGAGAGCGCCCCGGTCCCCGCGAGCCGCACCGCGCCCGATCCCGTCGTGATTACGGTGACGTCGAGCCGCAGCGCCGGGTCCTGGGGAGCGACGTCGGCGGACAGCTCGGCGAGGAGCGCCGTCGCCTCCTCGCCGTCCGCGAACGACTGCCGGTAGGTGACGACGAGCCCCCCGTCGGCGTCGATGACGCGCTCCGATCGCCACGCCGTGTCGGGTCCGAGGGCGAGGGCGACGTCGAGCTCCGGGTCCACGCCCACCGCGTCGAGCTCACGCAGCGTCGCGCCGTCGATGCGGACCGCGACGGCGACCTCGCCACCGCCACGCCGGTCGACCGCGACCTCCGTCCCGACGTCGATGCGGCAGCCCGTGGCGACGAGCGCGACGACGAGCAGGACGACGCCCCGGACGGTCATCCACAGCTCCTGCGTCGGGCGGTCGGCGGAGGCTAGCCCCGTCGTAGGGTCGGCCCGGGGCGGACACGGACCGGACGACGAGTCGGAGGCCGCATTCGCGCGCCCGCACCCCTGCCCCCCGCTCCCGCGCTGCTCGACGCGGTCCCGGACGCGCTCGCCCGCGCCGCCCTCGCCCTGCCCGTCCGGCTCGAGGGCCATGTGCTGCACGTGCGCAGCCTCACGGGTGACGACGCGGACCCGGACCTCGACGCGATGCGTGTCGAGGTCGGCCCGGCCGACGTCGTCGCGACCCGCGACCCCGACGTCGTCCGCCATCTCCTCGTCGCGTACGCACGTCATCGGCTCACCGCCGCGCTCGACGATCCGGTGCTGCTCCTCGATCTGGTGCTCGACCTCGCCGCCGGCAGCGACGCGAGCGACGTCCATCTCGAGACGGACGTCGACGGGATGCGCGTGCGGCAACGGGTCGACGGCGAGCTGCACGACGTGCTGCGCGTCCCGCCCCGGACCGTGTCGGCGCTCGTGGCGCGCACGAAGGTCCGCGCGTCCCTCGACGTCGCCGAGCGGCGGCTGCCGCAGGACGGCCGCCTCATCCACGTGCTCCCCGACGGGACGCTCGACGTCCGGGTCGCGACGATGCCCGTGCAGGGTGGCGAGCGCGTGACGCTGCGCCTGCTGCCCGACGGACCGAGCGGACCGGGCCTCGACGGTCTCGGGCTGCCCGAGGACGTGGTGGCCGGGCTCGACCGTGCCGCATGCGCGAGCGACGGGCTCGTCATCGTGTGCGGGCCGACGGGCTCGGGGAAGACGACGACCCTGCACGCGCTGCTCGCACGGCTCGTCGCGACCGGACGCAACGTCATGACGCTCGAGGACCCCGTCGAGCGCACCGTCCGCGGCGCGAGCCAGACGCAGGTCGCGCCCGACATCGACCTCACGTTCGCGCGCGACCTGCGCCGTCTGCTGCGCCACGATCCCGACGTCCTGCTCGTCGGCGAGGTGCGTAACCGCGAGACCGCCGAGCTCGCCGTCGAGGCGGCGCGGACCGGCCATCTCGTGCTGACGTCGCTGCACGCGGTCGACTCGCCGGGCGCGCTGGCACGCCTGCACGAGCTCGGCGTCGACGGCACGAGCCTGGCCGAGACTGTGCGGCTCGTCGTCGCCCAGCGCCTCCTCGCCCTGCCGTGCCCGGACTGCGCGACGACAGTGGCCGACCGTTCCCCGGCAGTTCCCGCCTGCGCCGCGTGCGCCGGGACGGGGACACGCGGTCGCAGCGCCGTCGCGGAGCGGCTCGAGCTGACCACCGAGCTGCGGTCGCTCCTGCGCGACGGCCGCGGGCCCGGCGTCCATCATGCGACCCTCGCCGCCGCCGTCGCACCACGGCTGCGCGCGGTCGCCCTCGCGCGTGCCGCGCAGGGGCGCGCGCGGAGCGAGGAGGCGCTGCGCGCCACACCCGATCCGGACGCCTGACGCACCATCGCTACCCTCGTCCGACAGCCATTCCGACCACGACATCCGGAGTCCGCATGCCAACGAGGGATCAGGTCTACGAGGCACTCGCGACCGTCGACGACCCCGAGATCGGCAAGCCGATCACCGAGCTCGGCATGGTCGAGGACGTCGCGATCGAGGGCTCGCGCGTCGGCGTGAAGATCAAGCTGACGATCCCCGGCTGCCCGCTCAAGGACCGCATCACCGCAGACGTGACCGCCGCGATCAAGGCGCTCGGCGACGTCGACGACGTGCAGCTCATCTTCGGCTCGATGTCCGAGGACGAGCGGCGCTCGCTGTCGTCACGGCTGCGCGAGGAGCGCGGCGCGGCGAACCCGGAGATGGAGATCCCGTTCGGCCGCCCCGAGTCACGCACGAAGGTCATCGCGATCGCATCCGGCAAGGGTGGCGTGGGCAAGTCGTCGATCACCGCGAACCTCGCCGCGGCGCTCGCCGCGCAGGGGCGCAGCGTCGGCGTGCTCGATGCCGACATCTACGGCTACTCGATCCCGCGCATGCTCGGCGTCGACGGTCGTCC
>JAURQY010000054.1 GCA_030835875.1 Nitriliruptorales bacterium
AGAAGTGGACCTTGCCGAGCTTCTCGTTCATCAGCCGGCCCGTGACCTTCGGGAACCAGTAGTAGACGCCGGAGATCAGCCCAAAGAGCGCCCCGCCGAACAGCACGTAGTGGAAGTGCGCGACGACGAAGTAGGTGTCGTGCTGCTGCGCGTTGTGGGGAACGATCGCGTGCATGACGCCGGAGAGCCCGCCGATCGTGAACATCGACACGAAGCCGACGCTGAAGAGCATCGCCGTCGTGAAGCGGATGCGGCCGCCCCACATCGTGAAGACCCAGTTGAAGATCTTGATCCCGGTCGGGACGGCGATGAACATCGTCGCGACCGAGAACGCTGCGCGCGGCACCGGGCCGATGGCCGAGGTGAACATGTGGTGCGCCCACACGCCGAAGCCGATGAAGCCGATCGCGGCGCCCGCGAACGCCATCGCCGCGTAGCCGAACAGCGGCTTGCGGCTGAAGGTCGGCATGACCTCCGAGACGATCCCCATCGCCGGGAGGATCATGATGTAGACCTCGGGATGCCCGAACAGCCAGAACAGGTGCTGGTAGAGCACCGGGTCTCCCCCGGTCGCCGGCTGGAAGAACTGGGCGCTGAACACCGCATCGAACTGCAGCATGAAGAGCGCGACGGCGATGATCGGCACGGCGAAGAGCAGCAGGAAGCTCGTCGTCAGCGTCATCCAGACGAACATCGGCATGCGCATGAACGTCATGCCCGGTGCACGCATGTTGACGATGGTCACGATGAAGTTGACGGCGGACGCGAGCGACGAGACGCCGAGGATCTGGAGCCCGACCGCGTAGAAGGCCATGTTCGACACAGCGTTCGTCGACAGCGGCGCGTAGCCCACCCAGCTGCCGTTCGGTGCTCCGCCGAGGAAGAAGGACGAGTACAGGAAGATGCCACCGAAGAGGTAGAACCAGTAGCTGAACGCGTTGAGGCGCGGGAACGCGACGTCACGTGCGCCGATCATCAGCGGCAGCAGGTAGTTGAAGAACGCCGCGGCGAACGGCATGACGACGAGGAACACCATCGTGATGCCGTGCATCGTGAACATCTGGTTGTAGATCTCGGCGGTGAGGACGCTGAGCTCCGCCTGGGCGAGCTGCGCGCGGATGAGGCTCGACTCGACGCCGCCGATGAAGAAGAACACCAGCACGGTCCAGAAGTAGAGGATGCCGATGCGCTTGTGGTCCGTCGTCGCGACCCAGCTCAGGAAGCCGGTCGACTTCGACGGTCGGATGCGCGCCGTGTCGGTCCCCGCAGCGGTCGTGGTGGCCATCGTTCCCCTCCTGCGTGTCCGCGTCAGCGGAGCGTCTCGAGGTACGCGGTGAGCGCGTCCAGCTCGTCGTCGGTCAGGTTGAGGTTCGGCATACCGATGCCGTTGACCTCGTACTGCATCGGCTTCATCGCGTTCGGGTTCGCGAGCCACGCACGGAGGTTCTCCGGCGTCAGGTCGTGGATCGCGCCGGCGAACTCCTCACGGCTCCACAGATGCGTCAGGTCCGGGCCCTGCGCGGGACCGCGCGGACTGTCGCCCTCCCACACCTGGTGGCAGGATGCGCACGCCTGTCGCGCACCGAGGTCACCGAAGAGCTCGCGGCCCCGCGCCTCGAGCGTGCCGGCGACGGGGATCGGTGCCGGCGTCCGCTGGGCCTCGACCCACTGCTCGAAGTCGGCCATGCCCATCGCCTCGACGCGCGCCCGCATGTTCACGTGGCTCAGCCCGCAGTACTCGGCGCACTGACCGATGTAGCGGCCCGGCTCGTCGGCCTGGAGGTTCAGGTAGGTGGTGTGCCCGGGGACGAGGTCCTGCTTGCCGGCGAGGCGCGGGATCCAGAACGAGTGGATGACGCCGAGGTCGGGCGAGCGCGCGAGGTCCGTCGCGGTCATCTCGAGGCGCACCGGCATCCCGACCGGGATGGCCATCTCGTTCGCCGTGTAGATGTCGTAGTCCGGGTAGTAGTACTCGAACCACCAGCGGTGCCCGATGACCTCGACGGTGAGGTAGTCGACGTCCGGTTCGTCCATCTGCTCGAAGATGAGCTGCACGGTCGGGACGGCGATCGCGGCGAGGATCATGGCCGGGATGAGCGTCCAGACGATCTCGAGCTTCGTGTTGCCGTGGACCTGCTCCGGCACCGAGTCGTCACCCTCGCGACGCCGGTAGCGGAACGACGTGTAGAGGATGAGTCCCTGGACGAGGACGAACACGACGACGGCGATCCCGAAGACCCAGACGATGAGGTCCTGCGGTCGCTGGGCGAACGGGCCGGCCGGGTCGAGCGCGCTCTGGTCGCCGGAGCAGGCGGCGAGGACGAGCGCGACCGTCGCGAACAGTGCGACCCGGGGGGCTCGGCGCGGCGTCCGCCGTGAGCCGCGAGCCGCGAGATTCTTCCGCACCACTCCGTCCGCCTCCCGGTCCGCCGTCAGGTCCGTCCCTGAACGGGCCGTGGGGACGCGCACCACCATCGGTGGCACGTCCCGAGTCGCCGGCTGCACGCTGCTCCGGCGCAGCGGATGGTAGCGAGGGGCCACGGAGGGGTCGGAACGCCCCTTCGGACGCGGGTCGGGCTCAGGCCTCCCAGCGGAAGGCGCGCGTCGCGGCGAGCGTGCCGAGCACGCCCCAGCCGATGAGCGCCACGAGCGGGCCGACCGGGACCGGGCCGGTCGGCGCGTCGAGCACGCCGCGCAGCACCTCGACGGCAGCGCCGAGCGGCGAGGCCGCGCCGACCGCGGCGAGTGGCCCGGGCAGCGCATCGGGCGCGACGGTCACCCCGCCGAGCAGCAGCAGTGCCAGGAACAGGGCGTTGGAGACCGCCGTCGTGAGCTCCGCCGTGAGCGTGCCCGCCAACAGGAGGCCGAGCGCCGCCATCACCAGGCCCGTGAGCAGCACCCCGGCCACGGCGAGCAGCACGCCGACCGCGCCCCCGGCCGGTCGCCAGCCGAGCACCCCGAGCGCGAGCGCGATGGCGAGGACCGCCTGGACGGCGAGCATCGTGACGACCGACAGCAGCTTCGCGGCGACGAACCCGCGTCGCCCGAGCGGCGTCGCACCGAGGAGCTTGAGCGCGCCCGACTTGCGCTCGTACGCCGTCTGGATCGCGCTCGCGACGAGCCCGGTCGCGGTCGCGGACAGGGCGAGCACGCCGGGCACGAGGAACGTGACGGCGTCGACGTCGCCGGTCGGCAGCACCGGGACGAGCGAGAAGAAGACGAGCACGCCGAGCGGGATGCCGAGCGTCACGAGCAGGCTCTCCGACGAGCGCAGCAGCAGCCGGGTCTCGAGGCGCGCCTGGGCGAGGACGGCGCGTGCGCTCATGCGCCGACCTCCGGATCGTCGACGAGTCGCAGGTAGACCTCCTCGAGCGTGCCGCCGGAGGCGTGGAGCTCCTGCAGGCGCGCGCCGTGCGCATCGAGCCACGCCGCGAGCGACGCGAGCAGGGCCGGGGTGGCGAGCGACGCGACGCGGACCCGCCCGGACGCGGAAGGTCCCTCCGCGGCCACCTCGACTCCGAGCTGCTGCGCGAGCGACGCTGCGTCCGGCGCGGGGTCGATGCGCAGCACGATCGCGCCGTCGCCACCGGCGGTGAGCTCGGCGGGCGTGCCGAGCAGGCGCAGCCGTCCCCGGTCGACGATCGCGACCCGGTCG
>JAURQY010000007.1 GCA_030835875.1 Nitriliruptorales bacterium
GGCGCAGCGTCCGAGCGCAGCCATCCCGGGGTTCCCGGGCGCCATCACGAGCGCGTGGACGCCCGCATCGGTCGCGAGTCGCGCGGCGAGCGCGTGCTCGCGACCGCCGGAGCCCACGACGAGGACGCGACGGCCGGGCACGTCAGCGTCGCTCGAGCGTCTGCGCGCGGCCGGGGCCGACGGAGACCCACGTGATCGGCGCACCGCACTGCTGCTCGAGCAGGTCGATGTAGTCGCGCGCTGGGCGCGGCAGGTCGCCGTAGCGCGTGATGTCGGACGTCGGCGCCCCCCAGCCCTCGACCGTCACGTACTCGGGCTCCGCGTGGTGCAGCAGCGACTGGTGCGGAGGGAGGTGATGGTGACGCTCGCCATCCGCGTGGTAGGCGACCGCGACCTTCAGCTCGTCGAACGCATCGAGCACATCGAGCTTCGTGAGGAACAGATCGGTGAAGCCGTTGACGCGCTGCGCGTAGCGCGCGACGACCGCGTCGAACCATCCGACACGTCGACGACGTCCGGTCGTCGTGCCGTACTCGCCACCGATGTCGGTGATGCGCTCCCCGACCTCGTCGAACAGCTCGGTGGGGAACGGGCCCGTGCCCACGCGCGTCACGTACGCCTTCGTGATCCCGATGACGCGGTCGATGCGGTTCGGACCGAGCCCGGCGCCGGTGAGCGCGCCGCCGGCGACCGGGTTCGACGACGTCACGAACGGATACGTCCCGTGGTCGAGGTCGAGCATCGTGCCCTGCGCGCCCTCGAGGATGACGTTCGCATCCCGCTCGAGCGCCTCGTGCAGCAGCGCCGTCGTATCGGTCACCATCGGTGAGAGACGCTCCGCGTAGCCGAGGTACTCGGTGGCGATCGCCTCGAGGTCCATCGCCGGGCGCCCGTAGACGCGGGTCAGCACGAGGTTGGTGTGGTCGAGCACCGCCTCGAGCTTCTTGCGGAAGATGCCCTCGTCGAACAGGTCCTGGACGCGGAGTCCGACGCGCGACGCCTTGTCGGCGTAGGCGGGTCCGATGCCGCGACGCGTCGTCCCGAGGTTCTGCTTCCCGAGCCGTCGCTCGATGAGGAGGTCGAGCTCGCGGTGGTACGGCATGATCAGGTGCGCGTCACCCGAGATGCGCACCCGCGCGAACGGGTCGAGCCCCTTCTCCTCGAGCCCGTCGAGCTCCTCGAGGAGCACCTTCGGATCGATGACGACGCCCGCCGCGATGACCGGGACGACGTGCGAATAGAGGATCCCTGAGGGGATGAGGTGGAGCTTGAGCACCTCGTCGCCGACGACGATCGTGTGGCCGGCGTTGTTCCCGCCCTGGTAGCGGACGACCATGTCGGTGCGGTCCGCGAGCAGGTCGGTCGCCTTGCCCTTGCCCTCGTCGCCCCACTGGGCGCCCACGATGATGCTGGCGGGCACGACGCCCTCCCTGCGCACGGCGCCCGACCCTGCGGGCGGCGACCCGACGGCGGCTGCGAGCCCGCCAGCACCCGTCGCGGGCACCGTGACCCGACGCTAGCCGGTGCCGGTCAGCGCGTGATGTCGGGGTCGGTCTGGCGCATTCGGGTGCGCACGGTCGCGATCGCGTCGCCGGTCAGGATGCCGCCGCGGCCGAACAGTCGGCCGCCCTCCCAGTTGGAGAGCCCGAGCTCCGGGGTGGTGAGCGCGTACTGCCCGTCGACCCAGCGCGTGAACCCGTCGCCGACGAACGGCGCCTCGAGGGTCCGCCATGCCTGGTCGTGGTCAGCGGGGTCCTCGCTCAGCACCGAGACGATGAAGCGCGGGCTGTACGTGTTGCACAGCGTGACCGCCTCGTCGAGGTCGTCGACGAGCGCGAGGGTGAGCTCGGGGCTCTCCCCCCACTCCCACTCGGCACCGAGGTCGGCGACGTGGAGCTCCTCGGCGCGGACCTCGGGGACGGGTCCGCCGGCGCGTGCGATCGCGACGGTCCGGTCGAACCAGCCCGACCCGACGACGCGGACGACCTCGGCGCGCTCCTCGTCGTCGCGCACGAGGACGTGGAGCTTCGGCTCCGTCCCGCGCGCAGCGGCCGCGGTCTCGAGCGCCTCGAGCACGACGGGGACGAGGTCGGCAGCGACGTCCCGCACGACGCAGCACACGTTGAGCGTGTTGCACACCTTGCGGTCGAGGGAGCTGCGCACCGTCGCTGCGACGCGCGCACGGTCGGCGCTCGGCGTGACGAGCATCCACGCACCGCCCGTGCCGTGGAGCGACACCGGCGTCCCCTGCCGTCGCGCGACCCCACCGAGCTGCGCGACGGCCGCACCGGACCCGCGTGCGACGGCGAGCGCGAGCCGGTCGTCCGCGAAGAGCGCCCAGCCTGCCGCGCGGTCCTCCGACGCGACGAGGGACACGGCGCCGGCGGGGAGACCCGCCTCGGCGAGCGCCGGGCGGACGGCATGCTCGACGAGGGCGGTCGCGGTGCCGAGCGCGTCGGAGCCGATGCGGAACACGACCGCGTTCCCTCCGCGCAGCACGCCGCACGCGTCCGCGACGACGTTCGGTCGTCCCTCGAAGACGAACGCGACGACGCCGAGCCGGTCGCGCACCTGCTCGAGCGACCAGCCCTCATGCGCATGGTGCGCGACGACGGTCCCGCGCGCGCCCGCGACATCGGTCCACCCGCGCAGCCCGGCGATCATGTCGGTGCGCATGCGGCCGCTCAGCACGAGGCGCGTCGTCGAGCGGCCACGGGCGTGTGCGCGTTCGACGTCGCGCGCGTTGGCGTCGGCGATCGGCGCGAACACGGCATCATCGGCGAGTCGGTCGGCGAACGCGTGGAAGAAGCGGTCCACCGCCGCGTCCTCGACGGCGCCGAGCAGCAGCGACGCATCCACCGCAGCGGTCACCGCGGCGCGCGCGGCCTCGCGTGCCGCGGCCGGGACATGGAGGAGCTCACCCGTCTCCTCGTCGACGAGGAGCGCGTCGCCCGCCACGAACGCGTCGGCGAGCGCCGCCGATACCGTCACGACGCGGTCGCCGCCGAAGACGATCGGCTGCCCCGGCGCGAGCCGCTCGAGCAGCGCCGGGAACGCGGGGTCAGGCCCGGAGGCGCCCCCGGCGGTGGAAGGATGTGGTCCCTGAGTGGCCATGGGCGCACGGTAGGGCGCATCCCGCCGGCCGGCATCCGCAAACGGCGCCCGCAGCGAACCCTCGGGGAGGAGGGACCCGGATGGAGACCCCCGCGCTGCGCATCGGCGCCGTCGCACGCCGCACCGGCGTGGCGGTGACGACGTTGCGCGCCTGGGAGTCCCGCTACGGGGTCCTCCGCCCGGGTCGGACGGAGGGCGGCCACCGCCTCTACTCGGAGGAGGACGTCGACCGGGTCCTCGCCGTGCTGCGGCTGACCTCGCAGGGATGGTCGGTCAGCGCCGCCGCCGCATCGATCACGGCCGAGCGCACGCCGTCCCGCCTCCGTCTCGTCGGGGACATGGGAGCGGCGACCTCCGGCGCGGGGACCCCCGACGCGACGACGCCGTCAGCGATGTCGTCCGACCCGACCGTCGCCGGCCTGCGCGACATCCTCGTGCGGGCCGTGCATGCCTACGACACGGCGGCTGCCGAGGAGGCGCTCGACACCGCCATCGCCCGGCTCGGTGTCGCGTTGGCCCTCGAGGAGATGGTGCTGCCGGTGCTGCGCGACCTCGGCGAGGGCTGGGAGCGCGACCCGGCGCTCATCTCGGCCGAGCACTTCGCGACCAACACCCTGCGGCCACGCATCATGCGGCTGCTCACGATGGCGCGCAGCGCGACCGCGCCCCGCTGCATCGCGGCCGCACCGGAGCCGGAGGACCATGAGCTCGGCGTGCTGTCCGCCGCCGCAGTCGCGGCGGACCTCGGCTTCCGCGTCACCTACCTCGGAGCGCGCACCCCATCGGTCGCGCTCGAGCGCAGCATCATGACGCTTCGTCCGGACGTCGTGCTCGTCGGTGCCGTGACCGCGCGCGCGGGGCGAGTGTTCTGCGACGCGCCGCCGGCGCTCGGTGACGCGCGGCTCGTCGTCGGCGGACCCGGCTTCGCGGGCCTCGACGATGCGCTCCCGCCCGGCACCGAGCGGGCGGACTCGCTCACCGAGCTGCGCGGGGCGCTGCAGCGTGCGCTCGACCGGAACGGTGCGACCGGCTGACCGCTCAGCGCAGGTAGAGGGTGATCGACATCCCGAGGATCATCATCACGCCCGCAGCGACCGTGACGGGCATGCCGAGGCGGTGCCCCTTCACGTGGGCGACGAGTCCGACGAGCATCCCGAGCGGTCCCGTCACCGGCGACAGCCCGCCGAGCATCGCGGTCAGCCCGAGCAGCCCGGCAGCGACGACGAGCGCCGTCGCGCCGCGCGGCGAGGCCTCGATCGGTGCGAACGGGTCGCGGGTCTCGGTCACGCCGGGCTCCGGGTGTCGGGGAGCCTCAGCGTACGATGCGCACGCCCGTCGCCTCCGACGCGTCCTCGAGCGATCCGAGGTTCGTCGTCGTGAAGCCGAGCGGCGCCATGTACTGGATCGCAACGTCCGCCCGACGTCCGGTCCGGCAGTACACGAGGTAGTCCAAGTCCGGGTCGAGCAGGTCGACCTGTGCGGTGAACGTCGGCAGCTCGACGGGGATGTTGACCGCGCCGTCGAGGTGACCCTCGGCGAACTCGGCCGGGGTGCGCACGTCGATCAGCACCGTGTTCGCCGGGAGCGCCTCCGCGGCGCTCAGGCCGGCGTCCTCCGCGGTCGAGCAGGCGGCGGTGGTCCCGAGCGTCGCGACGAGCGCGGCGGCGAGGGCGAGGCGCCGGAGGGTGCGACGCAGCGGGCGGGGAGCGGTGTCGTGGGTCATCATGGGGAAGGTAACGCCGGGGGTCCCGGGCCTATTCCGGTCCGTCACACGCCCGCGGCACGGGCACGGGGGATGCGATGGCAGCGCCGGATCTGACGATGGCGCCGGACGTCCGGGCGGCGTTCCTCACCGAGGAGCGCGTGGTCCGGCTCGCCACGATCGACGACGACGGCTGGCCCGTGGTCGTCCCGCTGTGGTTCGTCCGTCACCGCGACCCGCGCGGCGAGCTGTGGGTCTGGAACCTGGACCGCGCCCGTCGCACCGCCCGGCTCGAGGCCGGCGGACGCTGCGGGGTGACCGTCGATGCCGGCATCGAGTACCACGAGCTGCGCGGTATCACCGCACGGGCGACGCCGACCCGCGTCGCGGACGACGACGTGCCGGTCGAGGTCCGCCTCGCCTACGCGCGCAAGTACTTCGCGAGCGACGAGCCGCATCCTGCCGCGCACCACCACACGTGGTTCGCGCTCGCGCTGTCGGGCGAGCGCAGCTGGGACTTCCGCCGGCTCGGCGCCTGACGGCCGTGCGTCAGTAGAGGAACATCGGCTTGCCCTCGACCTGCCGGACCTTCGGTCGATAGGCGTCGACGTCGTAGAGCGCCTCGACGTCGACGCGCTTCACACCTGCACCGGTCGCCATCAGCGGGACGTTCGTGTAGGTCCCACCGCGCAGCGCC
>JAURQY010000008.1 GCA_030835875.1 Nitriliruptorales bacterium
CGAGATCGGCGGCGACGCGATCGCTCGCCCCGATGCGGCTGACACGGCGCGGCTCGCGGTCCGCGCGCTCGCGCACACGCCACCGGAGCGATTCGTCGCGTCCGCGCTCACCCCGGTCTACCTGCGCGACGCCGACGTCCGCATCGGGTGGGACGAGCGCGGCGGCGTCCGCGGCGGCGTCCAGGACGACGCCGGCGGTGCCGCATGACGTCGGTCCTCGTGCTCGAAGCGCCGCTCCCCGCCGACGGGTCGGCGGACGGGGACGCGCTCCTCGCGCTCGAGCGCGCGACGCAGGACCGACCGCTCACGCTCGCCGGGCTGCTCCGCGAGGCCGCGGGGGACGTGCCGGGCGTCGTGCTCGTGGCGCGTGACGGGGACGCGGGCATCGGTGCGATCGTCGGGATGGCGAGCGCACGGTTGCTCGGCGACGAGGTGCACGTGATCCGCCTCGTCGTCGATCCTGCGCACCGCCGTCGCGGGACCGGACGCGCGCTGCTGGACGGGCTCGTCGACTGGGCGAAGGGTGCAGGTGCGCCAGCCCTCCTCCTCGAGGTCCGCGCGAGCAACGATGCGGCGCTCGCCCTCTACGCGGCCGCCGGGTTCGTCGTCGACGGCCGACGTCCGCGCTACTACCCCGACGGCGAGGACGCGCTGCTGCTCCGCGCGGTGACCGGCGCCGCGACGCCCGCGGTCTCGCTGGGAAGGGGCTGACGTGCTCGTCCTCGGCATCGAGACGTCCTGCGACGAGACGGCCGTCGGCATCGTCGAGGACCGGCTGCGCCTGCGCGCGGACGTCGTCGCGTCGCAGGTCGACCTCCACGCGCGGTTCGGGGGCGTGGTCCCTGAGGTCGCGGCGCGCGCGCACCTCGCGGCGATCCTCCCGACCGTCGACCGTGCGCTCGCCGATGCGGGTGCGACGCTCGCGGACCTCGACGGCGTCGCCGTGACGCGAGGTCCCGGGCTCGCGGGGGCGCTGCTGGTCGGGGTCGCTGCAGCGAAGGGCCTCGCGCTCGCCCACGACCTGCCCCTGATCGGCGTGAACCATCTGCGCGCGCACCTCGAGGTCGCGCAGCTCGAGCACGGTGATCTGGACGCGCTCGGTGCGCCCATCGTCGCGCTCATCGTCTCCGGGGGCCACACGAGCATCGTCGCGCTCGAGCGCGACGGGTCGATGCGTGAGCTGGGTGCGACGCTCGACGACGCGGCGGGGGAGGCGTTCGACAAGATCGCCCGCTACCTCGGCCTCGGCTTCCCCGGAGGACCCGCGATCGACCGTGCTGCACGCGACGGACGTCGCGACGCGTACGCGTTCCCACGGCCGATGCGCGACGACCCCGGCTACGACCTGTCGCTCTCGGGGCTCAAGACCGCGGTCGTGCGTGAGCTCGACCGGCTCGATGCGGCCGGCACGCCCGTCCATCTGCCCGATGTGGCCGCCTCGTTCCAGGAGGCGATCGTCGACGTACAGGTCGCGAAGACGATGCGGGCTGCGGCCGACCTCGGGGCACCGACGGTGCTGCTCGCCGGTGGGGTGGCGGCCAACTCGCGCCTGCGGGAGCGCTTCGAGGAGGTCTGCCGCGCCGCGGGGGTCCGGCTCGTCGTCCCCTCACCGCGTCTGTGCACCGACAACGGTGCGATGGCCGCCGCGTCGGGATCGAACCTGCTCGTCGCCGGACGCGTCGCCGACCTCGCGATGGAGGTCGACCCGTCGCTGCCGCTCGGACCCGAGCCCGTCGAGGCGGCCGCGGGATGATCGGCACGCTCGCTGCGCGCCGCTGGCGTCGACCGCGCGCCGAGGAGCTCGTCGCACTCGTCGCGGCGCTCGAGGGCTGGGAGGCGCCGGCCGGGGGAGCGGTCCGCCACCTGCTCCCGCTCGCCGCGATCGACACCGGCGGGGCCGACGTCGTCCGCATCACGGGATCCGTGGACGACGTTCGTGACGACGGTGCGCCGCAGCTCGGTGTCGCGGTGCGCGTCGGACGCGATGTGCTCGCCGTCGCTGGGGATGCCGGGGCGATCGCGCGCGCCGTCGGACCGACGCCGACGTGGCGGCTGCTCGTCGGGGACGTAACGGCGGCCGATGCGCTCCTCGCCCGCGGCACCCGCGCGCACACCGCGGTCGCACACGACCAGCGCTACCTCGCCGCCGACCAGCTCGCCGTCCCCGACCCGGCGACGGTCGACGATCCGGGCGTCCGTCGCGCGGTGGCCGCGGACGTCGAGGTGCTCGCCGACCTCGCGGTGCAGCTCCATGTGGACGACGGCTTCGGACCCGACCCCGGGCCGGTCGGCCGCCGCGGCTACCGCGACCGGCTCGCTGTGTCGGTGCGCGCGGGGGCGGTCGACGTGGTCGGGCCCGTCGGACGTCCTGTCGCGAAGCTCGAACGCTCCGTCGACCATCCGCGGTACGGCGTGCAGCTCGCCGGCATCGTCGTCGCACCCGACCATCGCAGCCGAGGGATCGGCCGCGGGCTCGTCGCCGTCGCGACCCGGCGGGCGATCGACGGCCGGCTGGCGCGGGGGGAGGAGGCACCGGCCGTCACGCTGCACACGCGGACGGCGAACGCGCCGGCGCTCGTCGCCTACGCCGCGGCCGGCTTCCGGGTCGTCGAACCCTGGCGGCTCGCGGTCGGCTGACGCCTGGATCCCGACCCTGAGCCTGGACCTGAGCGGGGGTCGCGCAGGTCCGCTGCGCAAAGGGTCGACAGGCCTTTGCACTCACAGGGGGAGAGCGCTAGCGTAGGACTTGCACTCCAAGAACCCGAGTGCAAACCCCTGAGCGGCCGAGAAGGCCCTGAGGGCTCCCGAACGACATCCGAACCATCCCCAAGGAGGGCGAACGTTGGCGACCGACGTCAAGATCAAGCCCCTCGAGGACCGGGTCCTCGTCACCGTCGACGAGGGCGAGCAGACCACCGCGAGTGGCCTCGTCATCCCGGACACCGCGAAGGAGAAGCCGCAGCAGGGCACCGTGATCGCCGTGGGCGCGGGCAAGCGCTC
>JAURQY010000009.1 GCA_030835875.1 Nitriliruptorales bacterium
CATTCGCTCCCGCCCACGCCTGTGTGCCGGCAGCGAAGTCGCCACCGAAGTCACCGGGCGGCCCGACCGCGATGATCTTGGAGATCGCGCCATTGGTCTCGACGCACCAGTCCATGCCACTCATGGCCTGGATGCAGTAGGAGGCGCCGGACTCCAGGATCAGGTCGCCGTCATCGACGGGGAACTGCCATCCCGACCACCAGGAGGCAGGTGCGCCGATGACGTTGTCGGCCTCCATGTCGGGCAGGATCGCCTGGGTCTGCGGGGTGCCGAGCGTCTGGGCGAGCGCGAGGATGTTCGGCTCGATCGCGCGGTACTCCTGGCTGTGCACGGCCGGGTCGTACTTGTTGTCGCGGGTGTTCTGGGAGATGTTGATGTCGAAGCCGCCAATGCCGCCAGCCTCGTTCACCGCCTTCCAGAAGTCCGTCTGACCGGTGGTGACCTCGACCGCGAGCGGCGCGAACGGCCCCTCGGTGAGGTCGGAGAGGATGCCCAAGTAGATGCAGCCGTTGCCGGGCGTCGATACGCCGTCAGCGGGCTGCTCACAGGGCTCCTCGGTGACGCCGACGTCGAAGATCGGCGTGTCGTCCGCCGGCTCCTCCGCCGGGGTCTCGGCCGGGGCCGGCGCTGCCGGCTCCTCGGTGCTGCTGTCGTCGGAGCCGCACGCGGCGGCGAGGATGGCGACGGCACCGAGCACGGCTGCGGTACGGCGCCAGCGGTTCGTTGAACGCATCAGGTGGATCCTCCGGATCGACTCTCCCGACCGTCCGGCGACACCGGACGGCGACGGTCTTGCACGACCATGGTAGTTGGCCTCCGCGCCCGTGCACGGGTGGCCGCATGGCCACGCCGCGGTCCGTCCGAGCGGCTCAGTACGAGAACGGCCAGGCCTTGAAGTAGTTCCGGACCCGGATCCAGACGCCGAACAGGCCCCGTGGCTCCACGACCAGGAACAGCACGATCATGACGCCGAACAGGAGCCGCTGGAGCTGGAAGACGTTGAGGAGTCCCCCACCGCCGACCGCGGTCGACACGAACCAGCCCGGGAGCGACCCGGCGAACGTCTCGATGAAGCGAGGCATGAGGACGACGAACGCGGCGCCGATGATCGGTCCGGAGATGGTCGCCGCTCCGCCGATGAGGACCACGGCGAGGAAGTCGATCGAGAGCAGGAGGTTCCAGCGCTCCGGCGTGACGAAGCCGAACACGATCGTGAGGAGCGCCCCGCCGATCCCTGCGTAGAACGACGACAGGGTGAAGGCGAGCCGCTTCGTGCGCAGCAGCGGCACCCCCATCACCTCGGCGGCGATGTCGCGATCACGGACCGCCGAGAACGCGCGCCCCTGGCGCGTCCGGGCGACGTTGCGGGCGACGACCGCGAGGACCACGAGGAGCAGCAGCGCGAACAGGTAGAAGACGCCGATGGCCGGGACCTCGGTCCCGAGGATGGTGCGCTCCTCGTAGAGGGCGAAGCCGAGGACCACCGGGTCGGCGGGCTTGCGACCGAGACCCGACCCGCCGGTCAGCCAGCGCGCCTCCTTGAAGACGTGCTCGCCGACGAACAGCAGTCCGAGCGTCAGGATCGCGAGGTAGAGCCCACGGACCCTCGCGGCGATCGGCGCGAACAGCCAGCCGACGAAGGCGGGGACGAGGCCGGCGAGCGGCAGCCAGATCAGCAGGTCGAGCTCGAAGCCCCTGATGTCCCCCTGGGGGCTTCCTCCGAGCAACGCCGCCGTATACGCCCCGATACCCATGAACACGGCATGGCCGAGCGAGATCTGGCCTGCGTAGCCCGAGACGAGGTTCAGCCCGATCCCGCTGATGGCGTATACCGCGACGAGCGTAGCCAGGCCGAGCAGGTCGCGCCCGAGGAACCACGGCAGGGACAGCGCGAGCGCCAGGAGGACCAGCGTCGACCATCGCTTCGCGGGCGTGTTCCAGATCGCCTGGTCCGCGGCGTAGTCCGAGTACAGCTCGGGGCGGCCACGGCGCAGCGTGCGGGGGGTGCGGCTCATACGCGCTGGACCTCCGGCGTGCCGAACAGCCCGTAGGGCCGCACCATGAGGCTGACGATGAGGATCAGGTACGGGACGATGATGTCGAAGTTCGCCCCGAGCCAGGGCGCGTACTCCGGCTGGTAGGACCGGGTCAGCGACTCGGCGATGCCGATCACGAGCCCGGCGATGACCGCTCCCTGGATCGAGTCGATCCCGCCGAGGATGATGACCGGGAGCGCCTTGAGCGCGACGAGCGCGGTCGTCGCCTCGATGCCTCCCGCGCCGGTCCCGATCAGCATCCCGGCGAGCGCTGCGAGCGCCGCCGAGAGCGCCCACGCGAGCGAGAACATCCGACCGACGTTCACGCCCTGCGCGAGCGCGGTCTCCTGGTCGAGCGACGTGGCGCGCATCGCGAGGCCGATGCGCGAGCGCTTCAGCAGGATGCCGACGGCAGCGATCGCACCGAGCGACAGGACCGTCTTCGCGATGTCGACCTGGAAGACCTGCACGCCCCCGATCGACACGGCGTCGAGACCCCAGGGGTCACCCACCGTCAGGATGTCGGGGCCGATGAGCCGGTTCGCGACGATGGTGAGCACGATGAACGCACCGACCGTCACCATCGCGGCGGAGAACACGGGCTGCCCGACGAGGGGACGCATCGCGATGCGCTCCGTGATCGCACCGACCGCGGCCATCGCGACCATCGCGGCCAGCACCCCGACAGGGAACGGCAGGCCGACGGTGATGACGAACAGCGCCGTGAAGTAGGCGCCGAGGATCATCAGCGCCGGCTGCGCGAAGTTGACGACCTCGGTCGCGCGGTAGATGACGACGAAGCTGACGGCGAGCAGCGCGTACGTGCTGCCGATGCCGAGCCCGCGCGCGAGCGACGGGAGCAGGACCTCCATGTCAGTCCTCCTGCTCGTGGCTCGGGACGAAGTCGCGGCTCGGGTGCACGTCGACGAGGTCCCCGCCCGCGTGCTCGGTGCGGTTGCCGTACATGTCGGTGATGAGGTGCCCGAACATGTCGTTGAGCGAGCTCCGCTTGACCTTCTGGGTCGCCGTGAGCTCCCCGTCCTCGTGGTCGAGCTCCTTGGGGATCATGCGGAACTTCCGCATCTGCTCGACGCGGGCGAAGCGCTCGTTCGTGTTCGCGACGACGCCCTGGACGAGCTTCAGGACCTCGGGCTTCTCGGTGAGGTCCCGGTAGGTCGTGTAGGGCAGCTGGCGACGCTGGGCCCAGTCCGCGACCGTGTCCATCTCGATGCCGATGAGCACGGTGAGGTAGGCCTGCCGGTCCCCGATGACCATCGCTTCCTTCACGAACGGCGACGTCTTCAGGTGGTTCTCGATCTCCGACGGCGAGATGTTCTTCCCGCCCGCCGTGATGATGATGTCCTTGATGCGGTCGACGATGCGCACGTGCGTGCCGTCGACCCACTCGCCGACGTCGCCGGTGTGCAGCCACCCGTCGGCGGCGAGCGTCTCCGCGGTCTGCTCGGGCTTGTTCCAGTAGCCGACGAACACGCCCGGATGACGGGTCAGGATCTCACCCGACGTCTCGTCGATGCGCAGCTCCGTGCCCGGCTGCGGCTCGCCGACCGTGCCGAGCTTCACGCGCCCACGGCGGTTCACCGTCGCGACGGCCGCGTTCTCCGTCATCCCGTAGATCTCGTGGATGGGGACGCCGATACCGAAGAAGAACTGGAGGATCTCCGGCGCGATCGGCGCGGCGCCGGACCCGGCGGCGCGGACCTTGCGCATGCCGATGCGGTCGCGCAGCGCCCGGTACAGGAACGGGTAGCCGACCGCGTAGAGCAGGCGCGTGAGCAGCGTGTGGTTCCCGTCGTTCGCGACGCGCTGGGCACCGATGAACGCGGCGACCTTCATCCAGAGGCCGAAGTTGAGCTTCTTGATCCGTGACGCCGAGTACATCTTGATCTGGATGCCGGCGGCGATCTTCTCCCAGATGCGCGGCACCGCGAAGAACAGCGTCGGCTGGACCTCCTTGAGGTTCGCCTGCACCGTCTCGATCGACTCGGCGAAGTGCACGGTGACGCCGGCACCCGCGTTGTTCCACACGGTGGCCGCCCGCTCCGCGACGTGGCAGAGCGGCAGGTACGAGAGCGTGACGTCGTCCTGCGACGCCGATGGGTCGAACAGGCCGCCTGAGAACACGAGGATGTCGATACCGAAGCTCACGTTGCGGTTCGTGAGCATCGCGCCCTTCGGCGGACCGGTCGTCCCCGACGTGTAGATGAGGGTGACGACGTCGTCCTCCTCGGCATCCTGCGCCATGCGCGCGAGCAGGTCCGGGTCACTCCCCCGGTGCACACGCCCACGCTCGAGCAGGTCCTCGAACGGAATCAGCTTCGGGTGGTCGTAGTCGCGCACGCCCCGCGGCTCGAGGTACACGATCCACTCGAGGTCGGGGCACTCGTCGACGACGGCCAGCGCCTTGTCGACCTGCTCCTGGTCCTCGGCGACGAGGATGCGCGAACCCGAGTCCTGCAGCAGATAGGCGACCTCGGGCGCAGGGTTCGTCGGGTAGAGCCCCATCGTGATCGCGCGCAGCGCGGTGATGCCGACGTCGGCGTACAGCCACTCCGGACGGTTCTCCGCGTGGATCCCGACACGGTCCCCGGGACGGATGCCGAGCGCGTACAGGCCGTGGGCGACGAGCTCGACCTTGTCCCAGTAGTCGGCCCAGGTGATGTCCTGCCAGATGCCGAAGCGCTTCTCGCGCATGCAGACGCGGTACGGGTCCTGCTCGGCGAAGCGGCGGATGCGCGTCGCGAGCGTGAGGACCTCGCCGCCCTGTTCCTCCGTCATGCTCGCCGCGGTCATGGTCTGGCTCATGCGGGCACCTCCGGCTCCCCGAGGTAGGCCTGGATGACGGCCGTGTCGGACTGGACCTCCTTCGGCGAGCCGAGCGCGATCCGGCGACCGAAGTCCATGACCATCACACGATCGGCGAGGTCCATGACGAGCCCCATGTCGTGCTCGACGAGGATCATGGACGTGTCGAGCTCCGAGCGGATGTCGAGGATGAACCGGGCCATGTCCTCGGTCTC
>JAURQY010000055.1 GCA_030835875.1 Nitriliruptorales bacterium
CACGTGGCTGGGTGCCGCTCGCTGCGCTCGCGGACGCGGCGCTGCGTGACGTGATGGTCGACGAGGTGACGGGGGTGCGCGCGCCGGTCCTGCCGCGCGACGTCCCGGGGCTGATCGCGACGGGGCTCGGACCCGCGGTCCGTGCGGCGCTGCTCGAGGCGGCCGCGTCGGCACCAGATGCGAGCGTCGTCGACCGCGAGCAGGCGATGCTCGGCGCACCCTTCCGTCGCGCGCGCATGCTGTGGGGCATCGGCCTGAACTACCTCGCGCACGCGCGCGACCTCGACGCGCCGCATCCCGACGAGCCGGCCTCGTTCATCAAGGGCGATCACACGATCGTCGGACCGGGTGGACCGATCGTCCTTCCGGCGGAGAGCGAGCGGGTCACCGCGGAGGCGGAGCTCGGCCTCATCATCGGTCGCACGGCGTGGCAGGTCGACGAGTCGGACGCGCTCGACCATGTCGCTGCGGTGCTGTGCGTGCTCGATCAGACCGCCGAGGACATCCTGCAGCGCAACCCGCGCTTCCTCACCCGTTCCAAGAACTTCCCGACGTTCCTCGCGCTCGGCGGCGAGGTCGTCACGACCGACGAGGTCCGCCGCGCGGACACCGGGCTCGACCACCTCCGGGTCTCGACCTGGCACGACGGAGTGCTGCACCGCGAGGACACGGTCGCGGGCATGGCGTTCGGACCAGAGGCGCTCGTCGCGTTCCACAGCCGCGTCTTCCCGCTGCAACCGGGTGACGTCATCTCGACAGGCACGCCAGGAGCGGTCGTCATCCGCGACGGCGATACCGCCGGTTGTCGGATCCCAGGGGTCGGGACGCTCGAGAACCCGGTCCGCAGCGCCCCCTGACGGGGTCCACAGTCGGAGAGGGTGAGCCGGCACCGTCGGGCGGTACCGTCGGGACATCTCATGCGCGCCACTTCCGCGCGTCCAGAACGACCGTAGGAGTCCGATCATGGCGTACGAGCAGTCCGAGCCGAAGTGCCCCGTCACCGGTGCGCTCACCACCTCCGAAGGACCGTCGGTCCAGGCCTGGTGGCCCGAGCAGCTCAACCTCCGCATCCTCCACCAGGAGCCACCGGCCGCGAACCCGCTCGGTGCGGACTTCGACTACCGCACGGCCTTCGCCGGGCTCGACCTCGACGCGCTGATCGCCGACCTCGACGCGCTGATGACGGAGTCGCAGGACTGGTGGCCCGCGGACTTCGGCCACTACGGCGGACTCTTCATCCGCATGGCATGGCACTCGGCCGGCACGTACCGCGTCGCCGACGGGCGTGGTGGTGGGGGCGCGGGTGCACAGCGCTTCGCGCCGCTGAACAGCTGGCCGGACAACGCGAACCTCGACAAGGCGCGCCGTCTCCTGTGGCCGATCAAGCAGAAGTACGGCGCCGCGATCTCGTGGGGCGACCTGATGATCCTCGCGGGCAACCGCGCGCTCGAGACGATGGGCTTCTCGACCTTCGGCTTCGCCGGTGGTCGCGAGGACATCTGGGCGCCGGAGGAGGACGTGTACTGGGGTCCGGAGTCCGAGTGGCTCGGTGACGAGCGCTACAGCGGCGAGCGTGAGCTCGCGAACCCGCTCGGCGCGGTCCAGATGGGGCTCATCTACGTCAACCCCGAGGGGCCGAACGGGAACCCCGACCCGATCGCTGCGGCGCACGACATCCGAGAGACGTTCGCACGCATGGCGATGGACGACGAGGAGACCGTCGCGCTGATCGCCGGTGGGCACACCTTCGGCAAGATGCACGGCGCCGCACCCGACACGTACCTCGCGCCCGCCCCGGAGGGCGCGGACCTCACCGATCAGGGGCTCGGCTGGCGCTCGAGCTTCGGGACCGGGAAGGGCGACGACACGATCACGAGCGGCCTCGAGGGCGCGTGGACCGCGGACCCGATCCGCTGGGACAACGGTTACTTCGACCTGCTGTTCAAGTACGACTGGCAGCTGGTGCAGTCGCCGGCGGGCGCGAACCAGTGGATCCCGGTCGACCCGGACGAGTCGGACCTCGCGCCGGCCGCCCACGACCCGTCGCGCAAGGTGTCGACGGTCATGGCGACCACCGACATCTCGATGATCAAGGACCCGGCCTACCTCGAGATCTCGAAGCGGTTCCACGCTGACTTCGCCGCCTTCTCGGACGCCTTCGCGCGCGCCTGGTTCAAGCTGACACACCGCGACATGGGTCCGGTCGCCTGCTACCTCGGCCCGCTCGTGCCCGCGGAGCAGCTCATCTGGCAGGACCCGGTCCCGACCGTCGACCACCCGCTGGTCGGCGACGCCGAGGTCGCGGACCTCAAGGCGCGCATCGAGGGGACCGGGCTCTCCGCTCGCGACCTCGTCATCACCGCGTGGGCGTCCGCGGCCTCCTACCGCGACACCGACAAGCGCGGTGGCGCGAACGGCGCGCGCATCCGTCTCGCGCCGCAGGCCGGCTGGGACGTGAACGTCCGCTCCGGTGTCGCACCGGTCATCGCACGGCTCGAGGAGGTCAAGGCGGCCTTCGACGCGTCGCGTGCCGACGGCATGCGCATCTCCCTCGCCGACCTGATCGTCCTCGCGGGCGGCGTCGGCATCGAGATGGCCGCGCGTGCCGCCGGGCGCAGCGTCACCGTGCCGTTCCACCCCGGCCGGACCGACGCGACCCAGGAGCAGACCGACGTGCTGTCGGTCGGCTACCTCGAGCCGCTCGCCGACGGGTTCCGCAACTACCTGCAGGCCGAGGGGGCAGTGCGCTCGGAGCACCTGCTGCTCGACCGTGCGTTCATGCTGAACCTCTCCGCCCCGCAGATGACGGTGCTCGTCGGTGGTCTGCGGGCGATTGGTGCGACCGCCGACACGGAGGACGGCGTGCTGACGGAGCGTCCGGGGCAGCTGACCCGCGACTACTTCGTGAACCTGACCGACATGGACATCGAGTGGCGGTCGGTGGAGGGCACCGAGGAGCGGTACGAGGGGCGTGACCGTCGGACGGGTGAGCTGCGCTTCACCGGCACCCGCGCCGACCTCGTGTTCGGCTCGAACTCACAGCTCCGTGCCATCACCGAGGTCTACGCCCAGGACGACGCGGAGGAGCGCTTCGAGCGCGACTTCGTCGCCGCGTGGGTCAAGGTCATGGAGAACGACCGGTTCGACCTGCACTGAGGACCGTCCTGCTGGAACGCGGACCCCGCCTCTGGGCGGGGTCCGCTCGTTCAGGACAGCGTGCGGCGCGCGAACCCGCGCAACGCGTAGACGAGCAGCGCGGCCGTGTAGCCGTACAGCACGCTGACGATCACCGCAGGGCTCATGCTCGGGACGTCCGGCGTCAGCACCGCGCGCAGTCCCTCGCTCACGTACACGAGCGGGTTGACGAGGACGAGCGTCTGTAGCCATGGGATCGCCTCGAGCGAGGCCCACGGGTAGTACACGGCGCCGAGGAATGTCAGCGGCAGGATCACGACCGAGAACATCAGTCCGATCTGTCGCGGCTGGACGGTGACACCGAGCGCGAGCCCTATCGCGCCCGACAGGAGCGCGGTGCCCGGGATGACGAGCAGGGCGAGCACCGGATCCGCGACGCTCAGCCGGACCGGCGTGTCGGGGATGAGGAGCAGGATCGGCAGGACGACGAGCCCGGCGACGATCGCCTGCGTCGCGGCGAACAGCACCTTCTCGATGGCGACGACGTGCACGTGCACCGGCGCCATGATGCGATCCTCGATCTCTCGGGTCCCACCCAGCTCCGTGGAGAGCGGGAGCGCGATCGCGGTGATGCCCTGGAAGAGGACGGCGATCGCGATGAGACCCGGGACGAGCACGGTCGCGAAACCGGCATCGCCGGCGGCGCCACCACCGATCGTCTGACCGATGCGGGGGAACACGAAGGCGAACACGAAGATGAACAGCAGTGGCTGCATGAGCGTGCGGGTGAGGAACTCCGCCCAGTCGCGTCGCAGCACCCGCAGGTCCCGGAGCGCCAGCCCATGCAGCACGCGCAGCACACCCGGCGGCGCTGCGACGGCAGTCGCGTCCGTGCTCGATCTCGTGTCACTCACGCAGGTCCCTCCCCGTCAGCGCGATGAACACGCTCTCGAGCGTCGTCTCCTGCACGCGGAGGTCGCGGAGGGTCGCGTGCGACGAGACCGCTGCGACGAGGCGCCCGACGGTCCCGTCGGCCGTCGACGTGCCGACGCGGAGGCCCTCCGTCGTCTCCTCGGCGAGGACGACACCATCGACGGCGCGCACGGCATCGAGCACCGCGCTGCCGGCTGGTCCTACGAGCCCGATTTCGATGACCGCGCCGTCGCCGAGGTCGCGCTTGAGCGCGTCGGGCGTGTCGAGCACGAGGATCCGGCCATGGTCGACGATCGCGACGCGGTCGCAGAGCGCGTCCGCCTCCTCCATGTAGTGCGTGCTGACGAGCACCGTCATGCCGTCGTCGCGCAGCTCCTCGACCAGATCCCACAGCGCGATGCGCGACTGCGGATCGAGGCCCGCGGTCGGCTCATCGAGCAGCAGCAGCGACGGCCGGTGCGCGACGGCCCGGGCGATCTGGAGGCGCTGCGCCATGCCGCCCGAGATCCGGTCCGGCATCGCGGCACGATGGTCGGCCAGCCGGAAGCGATCGAGCAGCTCGTCCGCGCGGGCTCGCGACTCGGTGCCGCCCATCCCGAAGTACCGGCAGTGGTAGTAGAGGTTCTCCCACAGG
>JAURQY010000056.1 GCA_030835875.1 Nitriliruptorales bacterium
CACCGGCGCCTGACCGGTCACGTCGCGCACGGGTTCACCGACTGGCAGTGAACCTCAGCGCTGCGGGGCGGGCGGCGGCCCGTTCTCATCGTCCGGACGACCGTCGAGCGCCTCGTCCCACTCGAGGACGTCGGGCGCGGACGACGACGCCGCAGGTGTCGGCGCCGAGGCGGCTGTGTCGAGACCGGGGATCGCCGTCATCGTCGACGCGGTCATGCCGGACCCGGCATCGACGGCGGCAGCGAGCGCGCCGGTCCGGCGCTGGAGCAGCACGAAGCCTGCGCCACCCGCGGCGAGCACCAGCGCGAGACCGCCGACCCACCACCACACGGACGTCGTGCCCGTCGGCTCGAGGACCTCGTCGATGACCGGGGCGGCGACGGTCTCCGGGCACTCGGTCGCACCGGGCTCGGTCGCACCCGGGCAGGGCGTCGGGTCCATCGCGCCGGTCGCCGCGACGAACGTGCCGACCGGAGCGGGCGTGCACTCGGTCGCGCCGAACGCGTCGCTGTAGGTGCCCGGAGGGCACGGCTCTTCCGCGGTCGCACCGGCCTCGGCGACGAACGTGCCCGGGCTCGCCGGTGTGCAGCTGCTGCCGGCGCGCGAGGTGCCGGTCGCCGACCAGCTCCCTGGCGGGCAGGCGTCACCCTGCGGGGAGAGCGGCTCATCACCGGTCTCACGCTCCGGCGTCTCCTCGCGCGACGGCGCGGGTGTCGCGGCCGGCGCGGGGCAACGGGACAGGCCGGTCTCGGTCGCGGTCAGGCAGCGGAGCTGCTCGCTCGAGCCGGGACGCGGCACGTAGTAGCCGACGGCCGCGGGCGTGCAGGCGGTCTGGCCGGTCGACGCGGTGTAGGTCCCGGCCGGGCACAGCGCGGACGTCGTCGCACCCTCGGTCGGGACGTGCGAGCCGCGCGGTGCCGGGTCGCACGAGGTCTGCTTGGTCTCCGACTGGAAGGTGCCCTTCGCGCAGGGCGTCTGCGCCGTCGCGCCTGCCGCCGCGACGACGTGGCCGGCGGCGGCATCGATGCAGAGCGTCGTCGCGGCATCGCCGCGGTAGGACCCGGCGTCGCACTGGGTGATGCCGGTCGATCCGGTCCCGTCGGAGGCGCCTCCGGTCCCCTCGGAGCCGAGCGGGATCGCGGTCTGTGCCGTCGCACCCGCCGTCGTCACGTAGCTCCCGACGGCAGCCGCACGACATGGCGTCGTCGCCGCATCACCACGGAACGTCCCCGCCACGCACTGCGCCACACCCGTCGAACCCGTGCCGTCCGACGCACCACCCGTCCCACCCGAACCGAGCGGGATGACGACACATGCGGTCGTGCTCGCGTCGCTCCGGTACTCACCGACGGGGCAGAGCGCGACGCCGGTCGAACCCGTACCGCCTACGCCTCCTCCGGTCCCCTCCGAGCCGAGCGGGATCGGGACGCAGGAGGTCGTGCTCGCGTCGCTCCGGTACTCACCGGTGGGGCAGAGCGCGGTGCCGGTCGAACCGGTCCCGTCCGACGCGCCGCCCGTCCCCTCGGAGCCGAGCGGGATCGGGACGCACGCCGCGCCGTCGAAGTACTCGCCGGCGACGCAGTCCGCGGCGACGACCGCGCGGGCCTCCTGGGGGCCGACCGCGAGCAGCAGGACCGCGGCAGCGCCCGTCGCGATGAGCAGCAGCGCCATACGCAGCGGGGCGGGCAGGCCGGATGGGATCGACAGCATGCAGGTCCTCCTGCGGGCGGATGCGGGCGCAGCGGCGCACCGACCTCGGAAGCGAGGACCGTAGCCAGCGGGCGCCCACGGACCCCGCAGCGGACCCGTCCGTCCGTCAGACGCCGAGGTCGCGGCGCCGGAACCGGTCGTGGGCGACGGCCCAGGCGATCAGCGTGACGACCCCGAGCCGGGCGTAGGCCGTCAAGGGCACCCCGTTGACCACCGGGTCGGACGCGAGGTACCACGAGAACGGGCTGAGCGCCTCGATCACGGCCCCGTCGTCGAGCATGCCGGCGACGGCGTCGGCGACGAACGCGGCGACGGCCGTCGCGGCGCCGACGGCGAGGGCGACACCGCGCCGGCCGCTGACCGCACCGGCCGCGAGCGTGATCGTTGCGAACGCGATGACGAGCAGATTGAGCCCGAGCGAGGCCGCCGCGATCCCGCCGACGCTGACGTCGAGCCCGACGGACGCGGACAGCAGCGCGGACGCCGCGAACGTGACGACGGCGAGCACGGCGATCTGCGTGTGCAGCGCGATGACGCGTCCGGCGAGCAGGTCGTCACGACGGACGGGTGCCGCCGCAGCGAGCTCGAGCTCCCCCGCCTCCTCCTCGCCGGCGACGGTGCGGGCACCGAGGCCGATGCCGAACACGAGCATCAGGGCCGGGCCGAGCAGGCCGAACACGGTGGCGGTGAGGTAGCCGGCGGCGCTGCCGAGCCGGTCGTAGCCGAGCGCCGCGGTCATCTCCGCCGGGAGCGAGTCGACGAGGGCCTGCATCTGCTCACCGCCGATCGACGGGTACAGCGGGACGTAGATCGCGGCGACGGCGGTCAGCCCGATGGCCCACAGCATGAGGGGGCGCCGACGGCGTCCGAGCTGCCAAGCGATCTCGACGGTGACGGCGCGGATCCTGGTCATGCGGTGCCCTCCGTGCGGTAGGCGTCGAGGACGAGCTCCTCGAGGTCGCGGTCGCGCAGCTCCAGCCGCGCGATGGGCAACCCGTGCAACGTCGCGATGAGTCGCGTCGTGTCGCCGCGCCAGATCCCGCGCGCGTGGAGCCCGTCGACCTGCAGTTCCTCCACGCCCTCAAGGGCCTGCAGCGGGACATCCCCCGAGAAGGTCACGTCGAGCCGTTGACCGGCCGCCGCACGCAGCGCGGCGACGTCGTCGACGACGACGATGCGACCGTCGCGGATGAGGGCGACGCGGTCGGCGACCCCCTCGATCTCGCTGAGGACGTGCGAGGAGAGGAACACGGTCGTCCCGGCATCGCGCTCCTCGCGCACGAGGGCGAGGAACTCCTGCTGCAGCAGCGGGTCGAGGCCGCTGGTCGGCTCGTCGAGCAGCGCGAGGTCGGGGCGGTGCATGAGCGCCTGGACGACCCCGATCTTCTGCTTGTTGCCCTTCGACAGCGCGCGGACCGGCCGGTCGAGGTCGAGGAGGAACCGTTCCGCGAGCGGGGCGATGCGGTCGCGGCCGCGGCCGCCGCGTACGGCCGCGTGGTGGGTGAGCAGCTGCCGGCCGGTGGCGGTCCCCGACAGGATCAGCTCGCCGGGCAGGTAGCCGAGCCGGGCACGCAGCGCCGGGCCTCCGGTGGCGGGGTCCTCGCCGAGGACGCGGATGTCTCCGGCGGTCGGTCGCAGCAGGTCGAGGAGGATGCGGATGGTCGTCGACTTACCGGCTCCGTTCGGGCCGATGAACCCGAACACCTCGCCCCGCTCGACGGCGAGGTCGATGCCGTCGAGCGCGCGGAACGACCCGTAGTCCTTCACGAGGCCCTCGACGGTGATGGCGGTGGTCATACGGTCGCCTCCTGCGACCGGGCCGCCCCGGTCGCCTCAGGGGTGAGCAGCCCCGTCGCCAGGACCTCGGCGCCGAGCTCGCTCCAGCGCTGCACTCCTTCGGGGCCGTCGAGCATGGAGAAGCCGAGCAGTCGCTCGGCATGGTGATGCAGCACGAGCGCACCGAGGTACCACAGCGTGAGCAGGACGGTGCGTTCCTGCTCGTGAACGCTCGGTCGGATGACGCCGTTCTCGATGCCGGCACGGACGTAGCGGTGCGCGTCAGCGACCATCGTGTCGACGAGCTCGTCGACGGGGGCCCCACCCTCGACGAGTCGGCGCGCGAGGTAGCGCACTAGCGGTGCAGCGATCTCCGACGACTGCGCGACAGCGCCGAGGAGGTCCAGCCCCGGACCCTGCGCAAGCGCGTCCGACTTGACGTCGCTGATCGTGGCGAGCACGTGGGCGTCGCAGGCGGCGAGCAGTCCGTCCTTCGAGCCGAAGTGGTGGAGGACGAGGGCTGGGGAGACGTCGGCGTCGGCCGCGATCCCGCGGACGCTGGCACCGGCAGTGCCACCCGCCGAGACCCGCTCGCAGGCAGCCGCGAGGATGCGGGAACGCGCGTCGTCGTGACTGAACATGCGTTCAGCCTAGCGCTGAACGGTCGTTCAGTCAAGCCGTCAGGCGAGCTGCTCTGCGGCCTCCAGCAGCGTGAGCGCGGGAGTGAGGTCGAACGGGTGCGTGAGGTCGACGATGACGTGCTCGGCGCCGGCGGCGACGTACTCGTCGAGGCGACCTGCGTCCTCGGGCCCGATCAGCGCGGTCCGTTCGATCGCTCGCGGGTCACGACCCACCGTCGCGCACCAGTCGTCGAGCACCCGGTTCTTGTGCGCGAACGTCTCCGGCGGACCGAAACCGTTCCACGCGTCGGCATGCTCGGCGACGAGCCGCAGCGTGACCTTCTCGCCACCTCCGCCGACGAGGATCGGGAGGTCACCGATCGGCGGAGGGTTCAGGCGTGAGAGGCGTGCGCGGATGCGGGGCAGCGCCGCGCCGAGGTCGCGCAGCCGCGACGGCGCGGTCCCGAACTCGTAGCCGTACTCGGTGTAGTCACGCTCGAACCAGCCGGCGCCGAGCCCGAGGGTGAACCGGCCGCCCGCGACATGGTCGAGCGTGCGCGCCATGTCTGCGACGAGCTCCGGGTTGCGGTACGAGTTGCACAGGACGAGGTGCCCGACGCGGACCCGCTCGGTGACACCGGCGATGGCGGTGAGCAGCGTCCAGCCCTCGAAGTGGGTGGCGTCAGCGTCGCCGTAGAGCGGGAAGAAGTGGTCCCACGTCCACACCGAGTCGACGCCCGCGTCCTCCGCCCGGCGTGCGGCGTCGAGCACCGCCGCGACGTCGGTCGCCTGCGGGTGCAGCTGCACCCCGATGCGTGGACGTGCAGCCACGGATCCGCTCACAGCACGGCCTCGAGCGCGGCGACGACGAACACGAGCGTGAGGTGGATCGTCGAGAACTTGAAGAGCGCCTGCGCCTCGGTGACCGTCCGCAGCCGGCGGAGCCGGTGCGCGAGCCACAGCCAGTAGAGCGTCGCGCCGACGGCCGGGACGACGAACACGGGGCCGGTGAACCCTCCAGCGGCCGACAGCACGACGACGGCGAGCAGCAGGTAGGAGTGGAGGAGGATCTGCCGGGTCGCCTCTTCGTTGCCGTAGGCGACGGGGAGCATCGGCAGGTTCGCGCGCGCGTAGTCCTCGCGGAAGCGCATCGCGAGCGCCCAGAAGTGGGGCGGCTGCCACCACAGCAGGATCGCGAACAGCAGCCACGGGCGCGGGTCCGCGAGGTCACCGCCCGTCACGGCCGCCCAGCCGGTGAGGACCGGCGCGCAGCCGGCGATGCCGCCGATCGTGACCGCCTGCGGCGTCCGTCGCTTCATGCCGAGCGTGTAGACGAACACGTAGAAGAGGATCGCGCCGGTCGCGATGAGCGAGGCGACCGGGTCGACGAGGAGCCACAGCCACGCGAACCCCACGACGCCGAGCGCGAGCCCGAGGATCAGCGTGCCGCGGGGCGTGACGTCGCCGCGCACCGTCGGGCGGGACGCGGTGCGCGACATCAGCCGGTCGACGTCGCGGTCGATCAGGTTGTTGAGCGTGTTCGCGCTCGCCGCCGACATCGTCCCGCCGATGAGCGTCGCGATGACGAGCCACGTCGACGGCCAGCCACCCTCCGCGACGACCATCGTCGGCACGGTCGTGACGAGCAGCAGCTCGATGATGCGCGGCTTCGTGACGAGGAAGTAGGCGCGCAGCCTCGCGCGACGCGCCGCGTTCGGACCGGCGAGGGGCGCTGCATCCTTCGGGTGGAGCGGCCCGGGACCCTCGACGAGGGCGCGCTCCTGCTCCACGCTGCGCTCCTGGTCGACCGGCCGGCATCCGCCTCGGGAGGGGCAGGGTAGGGCCCACCGGTACCTTCGCTGCATGGCGACCACGCTCCCGCAGCCGCGAACCATCGTCCCGAAGCCTCCGAAGCGGCTGCTCCGGGCCGGCTACGCCGCGCTCGCCACCAACGTCGGGATCGTCGTCACCGGAGGCGTCGTCCGGGTGACCGGATCCGGCCTCGGCTGCGCCGAGTGGCCGCAGTGCGAGCCCGGCAGCTTCACTCCGACGGTGAACGTGTTCGAGGACCTCCACGCAGCGATTGAGTTCGGCAACCGGCTCCTCACCTTCGCCGTCCTCGCGGCGTCGCTGTGGTTCCTGCTCGAGGTACGGCGGCATCCAGGGCTTCCGCGCGTCGTCCGACAGGTCGCCTGGATCCTGCCGCTCGGCGTGCTCGTCCAGGCGCTCATCGGTGGCGTGACCGTGCTCACTGGCCTGCACTGGTGGACGGTGTCGGTCCACTTCCTCGCCTCGATGGTGCTGATCGCGCTCGCCGTCGCCGGCGTGCTCGGCCTGCGCAGCGATCCCACCGAACCGGCCGC
>JAURQY010000057.1 GCA_030835875.1 Nitriliruptorales bacterium
GATACCTATGGCGGCATGGCGCGCCATGGTGGTGGTGCGTTCTCCGGCAAGGATCCGTCGAAGGTCGACCGGTCCGCTGCGTACGCCACGCGCTGGGTCGCGAAGCACGTCGTCGCGGCAGGCCTCGCGAAGCGCGCCGAGCTGCAGGTCGCCTACGCCATCGGGGTGGCGCGACCGGTGTCGCTGAACCTCGAGACGTTCGGCACTGAGCACGTCGACCCTGCGCGCATCCTCGAGGGCATCATCGAGGTGTTCGATCTCCGTCCCGGCGCGATCCTCGACGCGCTCGACCTGCGCAGTCCGGGCTACCGCGACACCGCCGCCTACGGGCATTTCGGTCGGGACGGCGAGCGCTTCACCTGGGAGCGGACCGATCGCGTGGAGGCACTGCGTGCCGCGGTCGGTGCCTGAGGACGAGGCTCGTTCCGCAGCGCCATGCATCGCGCGCATCGCTGTCGAGGGCGCACCGTTCCACCTCGGTGACGCCCTCGACTACCTCGTGGGCGACGGACCGCTCACCGTCGGTGACCGTGTCGAGGTCTCGCTCGCAGGTCGGCGGACACGGGGGCTCGTGACCGCACTCGCCGACCGGAGCGACGTTCCCCACGCGCGTCTCCGCCCGGTCGGTCGGCGTCTCGGCGACGCGCCGTGGGTCGCGCCCGACGACATCGGACTGCTCGGATGGGCGGCGCAGCGCTTCGGTGCTCCGCTCGGGGACGTCGTGCGGCATGCCCTCCCGAACAGGGTCGTCGACGAGGAGCGCCGAGCGACGGCAGCAGGATGGTGGCCACCCGCGGTCGCTCCGGATCGTCCTGCGACCGGCGAGGGCGCTGGGTCGCCGCCCGACGGAGGAGCGCTCGCGCCGGACGCATGGGTGCCCTATGGCGCGGATGGGCGAGCGCTGCTCGGCGCGGTCGCCCACGGGCAGGGCTCGTTCCTGCTCTCGCCCCTGCCCGGCGACGATCTGGCCGCCGTCATCGCGGACCTCGCCAGGCGCTGCCTCGACGGCGGGCGCGACGTGCTGCTCGTCGTGCCGGGGCCGGTCTCCGCGGTCGCCGACGCCGTGCTCGGCCTCGTCCCCGAGGAGGCACGGGTCGACCTCCGTGGAGGTCCGACACCGCGCATGACGTACCGCCGTTGGCTGCGCGCCCGTGCCGGACTCGCACGCGTCGTCGTCGGGGAACGGTCGGCGGCGTTCGTCCCGCTCGCGCGGCTCGGCCTCGCCGTCGTGGTCGATGAGGCCGATCCGACGCACAAGGAGCGGCGGAGCCCGCGGCACCATGTCCGAGAGGTCCTGCTCGAGCGAGCACGTCGCGCGCGCGGCGTCGGTCTGTGCACCGCGGACGTCCCGTCGGCCGTTACGACCGCGCTGGTCTCGGCCGGTCGGCTCACCTGGGTCGCACCCGACCGCGACGCTGTCGCGGAGCGACGGCCGGACGTGCGCCTCGAGGTGGGTGACCTCGAGGCGAGAGCGCGCATCTCGAAGGCGGGCCTGCGTGCGCTCCGTGACGCGGTCCGCGACGGTGGCTACGGCGTGCTCCTCGCGGCGCGACGCGGCGAGGGTCGCGCGCTGGCCTGTGCGCGCTGCGGCGATCTGGTCCGCTGTCACGGCTGCAGCGCGTCGATCGCCCGTTCACCCGAGGGGGGCTGGTGGTGCGCCGCCTGCGGGACACGGTCATCACGTGCGCCCCGCTGCGAGCGCTGCGGGCCCGGCCCGCTCTCGCCGCTCGCCGCCGGAGCGGAACGTCTGGGGGAGGAGCTCGCCCGGACCATCGACGCGCCCGTCGTCGTGCTCGAGGGACATGCGCCGCCGGTCCCGCCACCACCGGCCGTCCTCGTGATGACGCGGGGGAGCGTCCTCGACCGTCCACCGCCGGGTGGGCCGGTCCTCGGCGTGGTCCTGCCTGACGTCGACGGTGCCCTGCGACGCCCGACCCTCGACGCGGCGGAGGACGCTCTCCGTCTGGCCTTCCGTGTCGCAGGATGGGCGGAGCAGGGTGCACCGGTCGTCGTGGAGACGCGCGAGCCCGAGCATCATGCGCTGCGTGCGCTGCGGGAACGTGACGCCGCCGCGTTCTGGGAGGAGGAGACGGCCCTCCGTGCACCCGTCGGGCTCCCGCCGTGCCGTCGAGCGATCCGCGTCGAGACCCGCGCGCTTGAGGAGGTCGCACGCAGGCTGCCCGCGCACGTCGCGGCCGGGGATGTGGTCGTCGGCCCCCTGCCGCTCGACGAGGGCCGGGGGGCCCTGCTCGTCCTCCTCGATGACCGTGCGGCCACACTGGAGGCGCTGCGCCCGCTTCGCGACGATCTGAGCCGCCGTGGCGTCGAACTGCGCATCGAGGTCGATCCCGTCGATCTCGGCTGAACCCGTACCCTCCGCAGCCGCCGAGCTGCGACCCTCGGCGGATATGGCGGGAGGAGCGCGCGATGGGACTGCTCGAGATCCGCGTCTTCGGCGACCCCGTCCTTCGGCAGGCTGCACTCGAGGTCAGGGACTTCGATGGCGCGCTCGCACGGCTCGCGGAGGACATGGCCCTGACGATGCGCGAGGCCGGGGGCGTGGGCCTCGCGGCGAACCAGGTCGGCGTCCTGCGGCGCCTGTTCACCTTCGACGACCCGGGTGACGACGACCACGATCCGAGCGCGGGTGCGGTCGTGAACCCGGTGCTCCTCGACGCGAGCGAGGACTCCGAGCTCGTCGACGAGGGCTGCCTCTCGTTCCCTGGTCTCTTCTATCCCGTCGAGCGTCAGCTCGAGGTCGTCGTCCGTCACCAAGACCTCCGCGGCGAGGAGCACGAGACGACGCTGCACGGGTTCGGTGCACGGATCTGGCTGCACGAGATGGACCACCTCAACGGCGTGCTGTTCATCGACCATCTCGCACGGCACGACCGGCGCGAGGCGATGCGCATCATGCGCGAGCGCGACCTCGACCCTCGCGATGTGCCGGGGGTCGCGCCCGCGATCGGCGGATGAGCCGGCTGCGCGTCCTGTTCGCCGGGACGCCCGAGGTCGCGCTTCCGTCACTCGACCTGCTCGCCGGCGATCCCCGGTTCGAGGTCGTCGGTGTCCTCACGAATCCCGATCGTCCGCGGGGGCGGTCCGGACGTCCGGCGCGCTCACCGGTGGCGGAGCGCGCGGTGGCGCTCGGCATCCCGCTCCTCCGACCCGAGCGTCCCGCGGAGGCGCTCGAGGGGATCGCTGCGAGCGGGGCGGGGATCGGTGCCGTCGTCGCCTACGGATCCATCCTCCCCGCGGCGGTCCTGGCCGCCCTCCCGCTCGGCTTCGTGAACCTCCACTTCTCCCTCCTGCCGCGCTGGCGAGGTGCGGCACCGGTTCAGCACGCCATCCGGTCCGGCGACGCCGTGACGGGCGTCACGGCGTTCCGTCTCGATGAGGGCATGGACACCGGACCGATCCTGCGGACGCGCGTCGTGTCGCCACCAGCTCACGTCGACGCGGGGGACCTTCTCGAGGGGCTCGCCGTGCAGGGTGCGCCGGTGCTCGCGGACGCCCTGCTCGCGGTGGCTGCTGGGGAGGAGGGTGTGCCACAGCCGGAGGAGGGCATCACGCTGGCCCCGCGCGTCCGACCGCAGGACGCCATCATCGACTGGGACCGTCCCGCCGCCGAGGTCGCGCGGATGATCAGGAGCGTGACGCCGCGTCCCGGCGCGTCGACGACCCTCGCAGCTGCACGGCTGAAGGTCGCAGGTGCGGTCGCGCTCGAGGACGGGGACGGGGCGATCGGCCCGGAGGTGCGACCGCCCGCCGGGACCGTGCTCGGGTCGGACGGCGACGACGTCCTGGTCGCGTGCGGCGATGGCGTCGTCCGGATCGGGCGCGTCCAGCCCGAGGGGCGGCCATGGAGCGTTGCGGCGGACCAGGTGCGAGGTCGCCGCCTCGCGACCGGCGTCGTCCTCGGGGCCGCGGGAGCCGCCTCCTAGACTTGCGGCACGTCGAGAGAGGGTCGCACCATGCACACACCGGAGATCCTGCCGTCCGTGCTCGCCTGCGACCTCGCACGGCTCTCCGAAGAGGTCAGCGCGCTCGGTCCAGATGTCCGCACCCTCCACTTCGATGTGATGGACGGCCGCTACGTCCCCAACATCTCGTTCGGTCAACCGGTGATGCGGTCGCTGCGAGCGGTGTGGCAGCACGACATCGATGTCCACCTGATGATCGTCGACCCTGCGCGCTACGCGAGCGAGTTCGTCGCGGCCGGAGCGACGTCCGTCGCCTTCCATCCCGAGGTCGAGGACGAGCCGCTCGCGCTCCTGCGCCGGCTACGAGCGGAGGGGGTCCGGGTCGGCGTCGGCGTGCGTCCCGAGCATCCGCTCGAGAGCGTGGCCCCGTTCCTCTCGGAGATCGACGTACTCCTGCTTATGACGGTCAGCCCCGGGTTCGCGGGCCAGGCCTTCCTCACCGAGGTGCTCCCGAAGGTGACGGAGGCCTACGAGCGACGCACCGAGGACGGCCTCGCCTACCGCATCCAGGTGGACGGTGGGGTGACGGCAGACACCATCGTCGATGCTGCAGCTGCAGGTGCCGACTGGTTCGTCGCCGGGACGTCGGTCTTCGCCGCGGAGGATCGTGCGGGAGCGGCATCGGCGCTGCGTGACGCAGCGGCCGGCGCGATGCGCACAGGGTGAGCTGAATCGGGCTGATGAGATCGCCGAGGGGCCGGAACGGCCGCGGCGATAGGCTGTTCCGCTGCCCACCGTGCTGTCCGACACGACGGCCACCCCCGATCGCCTGACGAGGCCCCTGTGAGCGACGATCCGGCACGCCGGAGCGGACGAGGTCCCCGCCCCCTCCCGGCGGCGGTGTACGCACGTGCCCTCGAGGTGGGTCGAACCGCCGCAGGCCGGTCAGGTCCGAACCCACCCGTCGGATGCGTGATCGTCCGCGACGGGCACATCGTCGCGGAAGGTGCGACGTGTCGGGTGGGCGGTGCGCACGCGGAGGTCGTCGCGCTGGAGGCCGCCGGACCGGACGCGCGCGGCGCCACCGCGATCGTCACGCTCGAGCCGTGCGCGCATCAGGGTCGGACGCCGCCCTGCACCGACGCGCTGATCGCGGCAGGAGTCGCCGAGGTGCACGTGCTGCACCGCGATCCGGACCCGGTCGCAAGAGGCGGGGTCGAGCGGCTGCGAGCAGCCGGCATCGACGTGCTCGACGTCGCGGCAGCGATGCCGTCGCTGGCCGCGCACGCGGCGCACGATCTCCGGGGGTTCCTCGCACGTGTCCGGAGCGGGCGTCCGCATGTCCACTTGAAACTCGCTCAGGACGTCGAAGGTCGCACCGTCGCGACGCATGGCCCGTACCTCACAGGGGCCGCCGCCCGTCGGCGAGTGCACGCCCTGCGCGCCGAGGCCGATGCGGTCCTCGTCGGTGGGACGACCGTGCGTCACGATGACCCGCGGCTCGACGTCCGCCACATGGTGACGACGCGCCAGCCGCGCCCGGTCGTCCTCAGCGCGACGGCCGATCTCCCTGAGGAGTCAGTGGTGCTTCGACCCGGCGCGGTCGTCGTCACCGGCCCGGACATCGCCGAGGATCGAGCGGACGCGATCCGGGCGCGCGGCGTCGACCTCGTCACGGTCCCGACCACCCCGGACGGCATGCTGGAGCTCGAGGCAGCCCTGTCCGCGCTCCTCGACCTCCGCATCCTCACCGTCCTCGCCGAACCGGGGCCGCGTCTCGCCGGCGCCCTGATCCGGCAGGGACTCGTCGACACGCTCGAGGTGCACGTCGCGGGTGGCGCCGCGGTCAGCGTCGACGCGGTGCGGCCGGCGTTCCCTGAGCTCGCCACGCTGCTCGCTGGGCCGGCCGGAGTGGCGCAGGAGTCGACCCTGGACGGGGACCTCCTCGTCCGCGACGTCGGTGCGCTGACCGGTCGCACGCCGGTGGAGGTGGGCTGATGTTCACCGGACTCGTCGAGGAGGTCGGTCGCGTCGCCGACGTCTCGGTCGACGGTGAGCGTGCGCGGCTGACGATCGAGGCGCCGGAGGTCGTCGGAGACCTGCCGATCGGTGCCTCGGTCGCCGTCGACGGGGTCTGCGTCACCGCGACCGATGTCGTCGGGTCGACCTTCGCGGTCGATCTCATGCGCGAGACGCTCCGCGTGACCGCGCTCGGACGTCTGCGCGGCGGTGCGCGTGTGAACCTCGAGCGCGCGATGCGTGTCGGCGACCGCCTCGGCGGACATCTCGTCCAGGGTCACGTCGATGGGATCGGCGAGGTCGTGGCCGTAGACGACGTTCCGGGGACCCGGACGCTGAGCATCCGGATCCCACCGTCGCTGACGCGCTACCTCGTGGTCAAGGGCTCGCTGTGCGTCGCCGGCGTCAGCCTCACCGTGGCCGGGCTCGACGAGGACCTCGTCAGGATCGGTCTCATCCCGCACACCCTCGCGGAGACGAACCTCGGCGACCTCGGCGTGGGGGACGAGGTGAACCTCGAGGTCGATGTCGTCGCGAAGTACGTCGAGCGGATGCTGCCGGATGGCGAGCGTCTCGTCCCACCTCAGGAGGACATCGGATGAGCCTCGCGCGCATCGAGGACGCCGTCGCGGTCATCGCCTCCGGCGGCATGGTCATCGTCGTCGATGACGATGACCGTGAGAACGAGGGTGACCTCGTGATGGCCGCCGATGCTGCGGACGCCGATTCACTCGCGTTCATGGTCAACCACACGAGCGGGGTGATCTGCGTCCCCATGCTCGGCGAGGACCTCCAGCGACTCGCGATCCCCATGATGGTCGCGAGGAACGAGGACCCGAAGGGGACCGCCTACACGGTCTCCGTCGACGCGAGCAGAGGTGTCACGACCGGGATCTCCGCGGCGGACCGCGCACGCACGATCCGCGTCCTCGCCGATGCGGGCTCCGGACCGGGTGACGTCGGTCGACCGGGCCATGTCTTCCCCCTCCGCTACCAGCCCGGAGGCGTGCTGCGTCGGCCGGGTCATACCGAGGCGGCCGTCGATCTCGCGCGCCTGGCAGGGCGCCGCGAGTCCGGCGTGATCGCTGAGCTCGTGAACGCGGACGGCTCGATGCAGCGGCGCCCGGACCTCGAACGCTTCGCGGACGAACATGGTCTGCTCATCGTGTCCATCGCGGACCTCGTCGCGCATCGGCGTGGCACAGAGTCGATCGTCGAGCGCGTCGTCGAGACGGCCATCCCCACGCCCTACGGCGAGTGGCGCGCGGTGGGGTACCGGTCGAGCGTCGACGAGCATCAGCACGTCGCGCTCGTCCTCGGCGAGCCGAGCGACGAGGACGATGTCCTCGTCCGGATGCACTCCGAGTGCCTGACGGGGGACGTCTTCCGTTCCCTCCGGTGTGACTGCGGGGCCCAGCTCGACCTCGCGATGGCGCGCATCGCTGAGGAGGGCACCGGGGTGATCGTCTGCCTCCGCGGACACGAGGGACGCGGGATCGGCCTGCTCGACAAGCTCCGCGCCTATCGGCTCCAGGACGCCGGCGCGGACACGGTCGACGCGAACCTGCAGCTCGGCCTGCCGGCCGATGCGCGCGACTACGGCACTGGCGCATCGATCCTCGTCGACCTCGGGCTGCGCACCATCCGCCTCCTGACCAACAACCCGGTGAAGCGTGCGGCGCTCAGCGGCTTCGGTCTCACCCTCGCGGGACGTGAGCCGCTCGAGATCGCACCGAACGAGCGCAACGCCGCCTACCTGACGACGAAGGCGGAACGGTTCGGCCACGAGCTCGGCGGCGCATCGGACACACCGGTCTCGACGGGCGTCGGTGACATCGCGGCGCAGTCGCAGGTCGGCACGCGCAGTGTCCGGCGCGCCGCGCGCCGAGGGATCGCGATGGCACCACCGGACGTCGACGAAGAGGTCCGCAACAAGGTGGATGCCCCGCAGAGGACACGCCCATGAGTGGGACCGCCGATCTCGGTCCACGGCTCGCCGCGGACGGCATGCGTGTCGCCGTCGTCGCCGCACGCTTCAACGAGGACGTCGTCGGTCGCCTCGTCGACGGGGCGCGCGACGAACTGGCGCGCCATGGCTGCGACATCGCGCCCACCGTGTGGGTGCCTGGGGCCTTCGAGATCCCCGTCGTCGCCCAGCGGCTCGCGGCGTCCGGCGAGCAGGAGGCCGTGATCGCGCTCGCATGCGTCATCCGCGGCGGCACCCCGCACTTCGAGTACGTCTCCACCGCGGTCACGATCGGGTGCGAGGCCGTAGCTCGGATCACCGGGGTCCCCGTCGGGTTCGGTGTCCTCACGGTCGACGACCGCGACCAGGCGCTCGCCCGCGCGCGGGGGAGCGAGGGCGACAAGGGTGCGGAGGCGGCGCAGGCCGCCGTCGCGACCGCACTGGTGCTCCGGTCGACGTGAGCGGGGTGTCGCCACGGGCGGCTGCGGTCGCCGCGGAGCAGGCGCACCTCGACCGCGTGCTCGCGAGGGTCGCGGAGCTCCGCCGGCAGGCGGAGGAACGCCTCTCGAGGGTCAGTGCGACCCGCCAGGGGTCGACGTTCGCGGCGCAGTTCGAGCGCGACGTGGTGGCGCACCATCAGGCTGCCCGTATCGCACGGTTCACGGTCGGGGATCGCGAGGCGCTCCTGTTCGGTCGACTCGACCTCGACGACGGGGATTCGCTCCCCATCGGGCGCGTCTCCGTGATGGACGATGAGGACGTGCTCCTCGTCGACTGGCGTGCACCGGCGGCGGCGCCGTTCTACCGCGCGACGGCGGCGCGACCGGAGGGCGTCGCGCGCCGGCGGACGATCCTCGCTGACGGTCCGGCGGTCGTCGACGTCATGGACGAGGTGATCGACACCGCGGCCGCAGATCGCCTCGGCCTCGAGGTCACGACCGGCCAGGGCGCCCTCCTCGCGGCGCTGGAGCGGACGCACGGCCATGGCATGCGCGACATCGTCGCGACGATCCAACAGGACCAGGACCGGATCATCCGTGCGCCGGCGACCGGCACGCTCATCGTCACCGGCGGTCCGGGTACGGGGAAGACGGTCGTCGCGCTCCATCGGGTCGCGTTCCTGCTCTACGGCGACCGTGAGCGCTACGAGAACCGCGGGGTGCTCGTCGTCGGCCCGTCGCGGACGTTCACGGAGTACACGCGTCGCGTGCTCCCGTCGCTCGGCGAGGACCGCGTCGTCCAACGTCCCCTGGAGGCGCTCGGTCCCGCAGACCTCGATGTCCTTGGCTGGGACCGGCCCGACGTCGCCGCCGTCAAGGGCGATCTCCGGATGGTCGAGGTCTGCCGCCGGATCCTCGCGGCTGCCCTGCCACCGGTGGCTCACGAGGTCCGTTTCACCGTTCTCGGGACCACCGCCCGTGTCGGTGCATCGACGCTCGATGGCGTCCGTCGCCGTCTCCTCGGACGCGTCGACGGCGCGCGACCGGCACTCCGCTACCACGCACGCGCATCGATCGCCGAGGACCAGCTGCTCGGCTCCCTGCGGGCCGCGTGGGACGCACGGCGTGCCGAGCACCCGACGGCGACCTCCGATCCCGGCGACGACCAGTTCCGCGACCTCGTCCTCGAGTCGCCCGAGGTCCGGATGCTGCGCAACGCGTTCTGGCCCCGGCTAACCGCTGTCGAGATCCTCGCGCGCTACGCCCGTGGCGAGCGCGACCTCGGACGTGACGTCGGCGGGACGCTCTCCGCGGATGACGTGCTGCTGCTCGCGGACGCGTGGGCGGCTGCGGAGGGATGGACCGTGGAGGACGTGGCCCTCCTCGATGAGATCGACGCACTGCTCGGCGACCCCGCCCCCGCGCACCACGATCCGGATGACGGACCGTCGCTCCCTGACGTGGAGGACCGCTGGTACGCGGACTTCGCGCACGTGGTCGTCGACGAGGCGCAGGACCTCTCGCCGATGCAGTGGCGTGCGGTCGTCCGACGCGGGCCGTACGCGTCGTGGACGGTCGTCGGGGACCTCGCGCAGCGCGCGCGTGATGCCCATCCTCGGACGTGGGACGACGTCGCCGCGCTCATCGGTCGACGACAGGTCACCGTCGAGGAGCTCGTCACCAACTACCGAACGCCCGCGGAACTCGCACCGGTGGCCCGCCGCGCACTCACGGCAGCAGGTCACGACCCGTCGACCTTCCCGAGGACGGTCCGGGAGACGGGACGCGTCCCGGTCGTCGTCGTCGATGGCGATCCGGCCGGTGCAGGCGTGCGGCGCGCCTTCGGTCTGCTCGCCGCGCGCGCTGAACGTCCGGGGACGGTCGGCGTCCTCTCGACCGTGGCGCTGCTGGACCGCCTCGCTGTCCTCGTCGGGCATGGCGGGCAGGGCTCGGTCGACATCGGCGAAGTGCGCATCATGGACGCCCGACGCGCGAAGGGCCTGGAGTTCGATGACCTCGTCGTCGTCGCACCCGAGGAGATCCTCGCAGCGTCGCCACTCGGTGCGCACGACCTCTACGTCGCCCTGACGAGGGCGACGCGTTCGCTCGTCGTCGTCAGCGCATCGCCGGCGCTCGCCGTGCTCGACGGGATGACGGTCGCGGCGGACTGACGACGTCCGGTCGGCTACCGCTCAGAGGCGGCAGGCGAGGATGTCGAACACGATCACCCCGCGTGCGCCGAGCGCGTGCAGCCGGTCCATGATCGCGTGCGCCTCGCGGCGGGGCACCATGGAGCGGACGGCGACCCACGCATCATCCTGCAGCGGGCTGATCGTCGGCGACTCGATGCCCGGCGTGATCATGCAGGCCTCATCGAGCGACTCGCGCCGGACGTCGTACTCCACCATGACGTAGCGGCGCGCGATGATCACGCCGTTCAATCGGCGGACGAGCAGGTCCACGCCGTCCGACAACGTCGCGCCGCGACGCGCGACGAGCACGGCCTCGGACTCGAGCAGCGGCTCCCCGACGATGGCGAGCCCCGCCTGGCGCAGCGTCGTGCCGGACGAGACCACGTCGGCGACGACCTCCGCCACGCCGAGTCGGATCGCGGTCTCGACGGCGCCGTCGAGGCGCACGATGTCGGCTGTCACGCCGCGCTCCGCGAGGTCGCGGGCGACGAGCCCTGGATAGGAGGTCGCGATCCGACGACCGCCGAGGTCGTCGAGCGATGCCAGTGCACCCGGCTCGGCGGCGTAGCGGAACGTGGCGCGGCCGAAGTCGAGCGGCAGCAGCTCGTCGGCCGGGGCGCCACCGTCGAGCAGGAGGTCACGGCCGGTGATGCCGACCTCGACCTGCCCCTCCGCGACGTAGGTGGCGATGTCCCGGGGCCGCAGGTAGAAGAACTCGACGCCGTTGTCGGGGTCGATCAGGACGAGGTCCCTGCCGTCGGAGCGCTGCCGGTAGCCGGCCTCGCGGAGCATGACGGTCGTCGGCTCGGAGAGGGTCCCCTTGTTCGGGACTCCGACACGCAGCATCGGTGATCCTGACGTCGTGTGATGGCGCTGGAGGGGGAGTCGAGGAAGGAGCGGTCAGAGGTGAGCGTAGACGCGTTCGAGGTCGACCCCGCGGGCCGTGAGCAGGACGAGCACGTGGTAGAGCAGCTGCGACGCCTCCTCTGCGGTCCGTTCCTCATCCTCGTGCTCGGCCGCCATCCACAGCTCGGCTGCCTCCTCGACGACCTTCTTCCCGATCGTGTGGACCCCGGCATCGAGCGCAGCGACGGTCCCCGAGCCCTCCGGCCGGAGCCGTGCACGGTCCTGGATCTCGGCGTGCAGCGCCTCGAACGTCTTCACCAGCGTCCTCCGCTCCGGCGGGCGGTCCGCCCTTCCGGAGGATAGGCGCGTGAGCGTCGGTAGTCTTCAGCGCCCCGATGGGCAGGAGACGAGCATGGTCGATGAGCGAGCGAGCGGTGGGCCGAGCGAGGCCGAGCTCCAGCAGATGCTGGCGGAGATGCGCGAGGCGCCCGCCGAGCAGGTCCTCGTCGAGGTCGTCAACCTGCTGCTCCAGGCGGCACAGGTCAAGCTCGGCCGGTCCGATGCCCGCCTCCTGATCGACGCGGTCGCGGCGCTCGCCGAGTCGGCGGAGGGACGTGCGGACGCGACCCTGCTCGCACAGGTGACGCAGGCGGTCACCCAGCTCCGGCTGGCCCAGGTGGAGGCGGAGGGTGCAGCAGCGCCCGGATCGGCTTCCGTCGGCGAGCCGGCTCCCGAGGCCGCGCCGCCCGCCCCGACCCCCCAGCCGACGGCCCAGCCGTCGCCGCCGTCGTCACAGGGGTCGCGGCTCTGGGTGCCGGGCCGCTGATCGGCTGGTAACCTTCGTGTCCTGACCGCTGGGGCCTCCCGGCGGTCATGTGCACGGGACGGGTTCCCGTGACGAAGCGGCCTCACGGCCCACCTGCCAGGACCTCCTCGGCGGGTCGCGCGCTCGCTGCGTGCGTCTCGTACGGCGACGCTCCGTCGTCGGTCCTCGTTCGGTGCCCGTGGCGCCTGCGCCCGCTGGGCGCAGCGACGAGGAGACGACCAGCATCGAAGAGCAGCGCCGCATCAACGCCGAGATCAAGGTCCCGCGCGTCCGACTCGTGGACGCCGATGGGACGCAGGTCGGCATCGTCCCCCTCGCACAGGCGCTGAGGCGCGCACGCGAACAGGATCTCGACCTCGTCGAGGTCGCTGCGCAGGCCGACCCTCCGGTCTGCCGCATCATGGACTGGGGCAAGCACCGCTACGAGCAGGAGCAGAAGGACAAGGACGCCCGCAAGCGTCAGAACCGCATCACGGTCAAGGAGATCAAGATGCGGCCCAAGATCTCGGACAACGACTACGCGACGAAGTCGGGCCACGTGCGCCGCTTCCTCGAGGAGGGCTCGAAGGTCCGCGCCTCGATCATGTTCCGCGGACGCGAGATGGCACACACGGAGCTCGGACTCAAGCTCCTGCACCGCCTCTCCGAGGACATGCGCGAGCTCGCGTCGGTCGAGGCCGAACCGAAGGTCGACGGCCGCAACATGGTGATGGTGCTCGCCCCGCAGCGCAGCCGCGCCCGGGTCGCCCCGAGCACGGTGAGCGGCTCGGGCGTGCCGGAGCTTGACGGGCACGATGCGGACGAGCAGGGCACTGATGGCGTCAGCGCGACCCCGGACGACGGGGGAGTGCTCGCCGAGGACGACGCGGTGACGCAGGCCTGACGGTCGGCGACGCAGACACAGCGACAGGAACGGACATGCCGAAGCAGAAGACCCACAGCGGCGCCAAGCGCCGCTTTCGCATCACGCGCAAGGGCAAGGTCATGAGCGGTCAGCGCAACAGGAAGCACCTGCTCGTGGGCAAGAGCGCTTCGCGTCGCCGTCGACTCGACGGCGACCGTGAACTCGCGCCTGTCGAGGCCAAGCGCGTGAAGCGACTGCTGGGCCGCTGAGGTCCCGACCACCCGGAGACGACGCCGGTCCGACCGGCATGAGGTGAGACGATGGCAAGGGTCAAGCGGGGCGTGAACGCCCGGAAGAGCCACAAGGCGGTCATGGACCGCGCCAAGGGGTTCCGCGGTGCGCGGAGTCGTCGCTTCCGTGTCGCGAAGGAGGCCGTGCACCACGCGGAGCGCTACGCCTACCGCGACCGGCGCGCGAAGAAGGGCGAGATGCGTCGCCTCTGGATCGCGCGCATCAACGCTGCGGCCCGTCAGGAGGGGCTGAGCTACAACCGCCTCATGCACGGGTTGCGGCTCGCGGGCATCGAGGTCGACCGGAAGAACCTCGCGGACATCGCCGTGCGCGATGACGCGGCGTTCCGCGCACTCGCCGGTCAGGCCCGTGAGGCCCTGGAGAAGGTCTCGGCCTGAGCCCCGACGGTCCCGACGGCAGCTCGGGTCGCCCTCGGGCGGCCGAGGTCCTCACCTCGGTGCGCAACACGCGCGTCACGGCGATCGCGGCGCTGCACGACGCGCGCGAGCGTCGACGGCAGGGGCTGCACCTCGCCGAAGGCGCACGCGTGTGTTCTGAGGCCCTCACCACGGCGGAGGTCGTCGAGCTGCTGCACGACGGGCAGCACGCCGACGTCGCGCGCATCGCCGGTCCGCAGGTCCGGGTCACCAAGGTCTCCGAGTCGGTGATGCGGCGCCTCTCTGACGCGTCGACCCCTCCAGGCATCGTCGCCGTCGTCAGGACGCCGGACGTCACGCGTCCCATCCCCGCGACGGGCGCACTCCTCGTCCTCGATGGGGTCGCGGACCCCGGGAACGTCGGCACGTTGCTGCGCACCGCTGCGGCCTTCGGGGCCACCGTCGTGAGCATCGATGGTGCGGACCCGTTCGGCCCGAAGGCGGTCCGCGCCTCCGCAGGTGGCTGCTACCGGACCCCGGTCCACCGCCTCACCGGGGCTGACGTCTCGGTCGATGTGCTGCGGGGTGCGGGCCGGGTCGTGCTCGGCCTCGCCGCGGATGGTGAACGCACCATCGCCGAGGTCGCTGCCGACATCCCGACGGCGGGTGCCGTGCTCGTCGTCGGCTCGGAGCCGACCGGGCTGCGGCCACGAGTGAGCGCGGCGATCGACGTGCTCGTGCGGATCCCGATGGGTCCCGGGGTCGAGTCGCTCAACGTCGCGGCCGCCGGGGCGATCGCCATGCACGCGGTCATGCCCGTCTGAGCCACGGGCGGCGTCCGGTCTAGGCTCGGCGCCCGGGCGCGCGTCCCGCACCGCGCTGACGACGGAGGTGCACCATGGACGCGAGCGAGGTCGAGGCGCTGCGCGCCGCCGGGCTGGCCGCGTTCGCGGCGGCCACGGACGCCGCGGCCCTGGAGCTCGTACGCGTCGAGCACCTCGGACGCCGATCGCCCCTCGCCGAGGCGCAGAAGCAGCTCGGCAGGATGAGCGACGACGAGCGCCGGAGCGTCGGCGCCCTCCTCAACGGGCTCAAGGGGGACCTGACCTCGGCCCATGAGGCACGGCACGCGGCGCTCGAAGCGGTCGAGCTCGCTGCTCGGCTCGAGGCGGAGCGGCTCGACCTCACCGGTCCGGCGCGACGCGTGCGTCCGGGTCGCCCTCATCTGCTCACCCAGGTCGAGCAGGAGATCGTCGACGTCTTCATCGGGATGGGATTCAGCGTCGCCGAGGGGCCCGAGGTCGAGAGCGGACGCTTCAACTTCGATCTGCTGAACATCCCTCCTGACCACCCTGCACGCGGCACGATGGACACGATCTACGTCGACGAGGCTGCGGATCTCGTCCTTCGCACCCACACGTCGCCGGTGCAGGTCCGGACGATGCTCACCCAGGAACCACCGATCGCCGTGGTCTGTCCCGGACGCGTCTACCGGGCCGACGCCGTCGACGCGACCCACTCGCCGGTGTTCACCCAGGTCGAGGGGCTCCTCGTCGCCGAGGGCGTCACGATGGCGCACCTGCGGGGGACGCTCCTCGCGTTCGCCCGCGCGCTCTTCGGTGAGGACCGCGAGGTCCGGCTGCGACCCTCCTTCTTCCCCTTCACCGAACCCTCGGCCGAGGTCGACGTGTCGTTCGCGAGCGCCTCGGGCTGGCTGGAGATCCTCGGCTCGGGGATGGTCGATCCTGCGGTCCTGAGCGCCTGCGGCATCGACCCGGAGCGATACACCGGGTTCGCGTTCGGTATCGGCGTCGAGCGCGTCGCGATGCTCCGCCACGGTGTGGCTGACATCCGAGACCTCTACGACGCGGACGCGCGCTTCCTGGCGGCCTTCTGATGCGCCTCCCACTGTCCTGGCTCACGTCGATGGTCGATGTCGACCTCACCCTCGACGACCTCGTGGACCGTCTCAGCGCGTCGGGTCTCGAGGTGGAAGGGGTGACGACGCCCGGGGCCGGCGTGCACGGCGTCCGGACGGCGCGGGTCCTGCACCACGAACCACACCCCGATGCGGACAGCCTGCGCCTCGTCGACGTGACCGGGCCGGACGGGTCCGGCGAGGTCCGCGTCGTCTGCGGCGCTGCGAACTTCGACGTCGGTGACGTCGTGCTGCATGCCTCGGTCGGTGCGCGGATCCCTGGGATGGAGCTCGAGGCGCGCACGATCCGCGGACAGGTCTCGAACGGGATGCTCGCCTCGGCGCGCGAGCTCGGGCTCGGCGAGGACCACAGCGGCCTGCTCGTCCTCGACGACGATGCCCCGCTCGGCGCGCTGCTCGACGAGCTCGTCCCGGTGGGAGAGCCCGTCATCGAGATCGCGGTCCAGCCTGACCGTGGCGACCATCTGTCGATCCGCGGAGTGGCACGCGACCTCGCCGCCATCCTCGACACGGCGCTCCTGCCGCTGCCGGAGATCGCGGCTGCGCCATCCTCATCGGGAGCGCGGATCGAGCTCGCGACCGACGGGGTCGGCGCGTTCATCGCGTGGTCGCTCGACGGCGTCACCGTGCGTCGATCGCCGCTGTGGCTCAGGACGCGTCTCGCGCAGTGCGGGGTCCGATCCATCGATGGCGTCGTGGACGTGACGAACTTCGTCATGCTCGAGCTCGGTCAGCCGCTCCACGCCTTCGACCTCGACCGGGTCGCGGGGGAGATGCTGACGGTCCGCTCGGCGCAGGGCGGCGAGCGGCTGCGCACGCTCGACGGCGTGGACCGCTCGCTCGTCGCCGGCGACCTCGTCATCGACGATGCGGAGGGTCCGGCCTCGCTCGCTGGGGTGATGGGCGGCGAGCGCACGGAGGTGCACAGCGCGACCCGTCGCGTGCTGCTCGAAGGTGCCGTCTGGGATCCGGCGGCGATCCGCCGGACCTCGCGGCGGATGGGTCTCGTGAGCGAGGCGAGCACCCGCTTCGAACGGCGCGTCGATCCCGAGGGCGCGGCGGTCGCCGTCGCGCGTGCAGCACACCTGATGGCCGGGACCGCGGACGCGCGCGCCGTCGCTGCGACCGTGGAGCGTCGGGGCTCGGGCGCCTGGCTCGCGTCCCCCGAGGTCTCGGCCTCCGCGGCACGGATCCGGTCCCTTCTCGCGCTCGACCTCGACGCGGACGCGCAGGCCCGGCTCCTGCGTCGTGCGGGGTGCGCGGTCGAGGTCGCACCGGATGCGGATGGGCTCCATGTCACCCCACCATCCTGGCGCGGCGACCTCTCCCGACCGGCCGATCTCGCAGAGGAGGTCGTCCGGCTCCACGGGTACGCCCATGTCCCCGCCGAGCTGCCGCCACTGGTCGCACGTGGTCGCCGGTCCCCGGCACAGCAGCTCGAGCGGGAGCTCCGCACAGCTGTCCTCGCTCATGGTCTCGACGAGGTCGTGACCCGGCCCTTCGTCGGGGACCAGGTCTTCGCCGGTGTGCACCCGTCGGACGGGCGGGTCCTCCTTGCGAACCCGCTCGCACAGGACGCGGCGGCGATGCGGCCAGGGCTGCTCGACGGGCTGCTCACGACGCTCCGGCGCAACCGTGGCCAGGGCAGGGCCGGGATGGCCGTCACCGAGTTCGGACGGATCCATCGTCCCGTCGGCGACCCGATCGGTGCGGCGCTCGATGCCGTCGTCGGTCCGGACTGGCGCTGGGCGGGACCGGACGGGCAGCCGCTGCCGCTGCAACCGCGCGCGGTCGGCGTCGCGGCCTTCGGCGCGAGGGGAGGCCCGGGCTGGCTCGACGAATCAGCGACCTGGGTGATAGAGGACCTGCTCGCCTCCTTCGACGAGGTGGCGCGTCGCGCAGGGACCGGCATCCTCGAGCGTCGTCCCATCGAGCGCGACGGGTGGCATCCCGGGCGGACGGTCATCCTGCTCCTCGCCGGCGTGGAGGTCGGCATCGTCGGGCAGCTGCACCCCCATGCGTGCGAGCGCTGGGACCTTCCGGAGGAGTCCGTGGCCGGTGAGCTGCTGCTCGAGCCGATGCTCGCTGTCGCCACGAGCGCCGGCCGTCGCGCGGCGGCGGCGCCTCGCCTGGTCCGGCATCCGGCCGTGGTCGTCGACGTCGCGGTCGTCGCTCCCGAGTCGCTCGCGGTCGCCTCGATCGCCGCACTGCTGGACGAGGCCGCGGGGGAGCTCCTCGACGACCTGCGCTGGTTCGACGAGTTCCGCGGCCCCCAGCTCCCGGAGGGGCATCGCAGCGTCGCGTTCCGTCTCCGCCTGCAGGACGGGCAGCGCCAGCTCACCGATGCGGACGCGGACGAGGTCCTGCAGCGCGTCGAGCGGGCGGTCTCGGCCGCGGGAGCCTCTCTCCGCGCCTGATCGGTCCGCCGGATCGATTTGCGAGAATCCGCATCAGGATGCATACTTCCGCACGGCGCGGACGCGCCCCGGAGGTGTGCCGTGCCCAGCATCGCGATCGTCGGCGCGTCCGGCTACGGCGGTACCGAGCTGCTGCGCCTGCTGGCGCGGCACCCGGGACTCGACGTCATCGGCGTCGCGGGCGCCTCCTCGGCCGGCTCCACGGTGCGCACCGCGGCTCCGAACATCCCGGCGGACCTAGGTGGCGATCGCGTGCTCGAGTCGGTCGACGTGGGGGCGCTGTCGGCCGCGGACGTCGTCGTCCTCGGGACCCCCGACGAGGTCTCGCTCAAGCTCGCACCCGCGCTGCTCGAGGCAGGGACCAGGGTCGTCGACCTCTCCGGAGCGTTCCGGCTCGATGCCGCGACGTTCATGGGCTGGTACGGGAGGCCGCACTCCGCACCGGAACTCGCGCAGGACGGACGGCGTCCTGCGGTCTACGGCCTGACCGAGCATGCGCGGCCCGCGCTCGCCGACGCGGCGCTCGTGGCGAACCCGGGGTGCTATCCGACGGCGACGCTGCTGCCGCTCGTCCCGCTCATGGGGCTCGTCGAGCCCGCCGGCATCGTGGTCAGCGCGGTGAGCGGGACGTCGGGCGCTGGGCGGTCGTCGCGACCGGACCTCCAGGCGGCGGTGGTGCACGGTGACGTCGTGGCGTACGGCGCCCCCTCGCACCGGCACACCGCAGAGATCGAGGCGCATGCTGTCGAGGGCGGCCTCGGTATGCCGATCGTCTTCACACCGCACCTCGTCCCGATGTCGCGGGGCATCCTCGCCACGATCTCCGCCGTCCTGCGCGTCGGGGTCGGCCAGGAGGACGTCGACGCGGCGCTCGATGGCGCCTACGCGACGGAACCGTTCGTCCACGTGCTACCCGCGGGCGAGTTCCCCCGGACGAAGGCGGTCCATGGCGCCAACACCTGCCAGCTCTCCGCGGTCGTCGATGAGCGCACCGGGCGCGTGCTCGTCACGAGCGTCATCGACAACCTCGTCAAGGGAGCCGCCGGCCAGGCGCTCCAGAACATCAACGTGATGTTCGGTCTCGAGGAGACGCTCGGGCTCGACGTGATCGGGGTCCACCCGTGAGCGCCCTGCCGTCCGCCGCGAGCGCGTGGTCCGGAGTGGTCGTCCCTGGGGGCGTCACGGTCGAGCCGCTCGACGGAGGCCTCGGCGTGATCCCCGGCCTGCGCGCGGCCGCCGGTGCGGTCGGTGTGCGCGACAGCGCGCACCGCGATCCTGCGGCGCCCGACGTCGGCATCCTCGACGTCGGCCGACCTGTGCCCGCGGCGATCGTCACCACGACGAACCAGGTGAAGGCAGCGCCGTGCCTCATCGGCGTCGAGCACGTGGCCTCCGGGCCGATCCGGGCCGTCATCGTCAACAGCGGGAACGCGAACGCCTGTACCGGCGCGCAGGGGCTCGCCGACGCGCGCGCGATGACGTCGGCTGTGGCGGATGCGCTCGGCGTCGAGGACGCCGCCGTCGTCCCGATGTCCACGGGTGTCATCGGTGTCCCGTTGCCCGTCGAGCGGATCGTCGACGGCGTGCCAGGGATCGTCGCGGAGCTCACGGACGGCCCGGACGCCGCGGCCGCCCTGGCGCGCGCGATGATGACGACCGACACGCGGCCGAAGCAGTCAGCGTTCCGCCTGACGTCGGGCGCGAGCGGTGTGCGGGTGGCAGGGGTCGCCAAGGGTGCCGGCATGATCGAGCCGGCGATGGCGACCATGCTGAGCGTGCTGGTCACCGATGCGCTCCTCGACGCGGAGGAGGCCCGCGAGTTGCTCGTCGATGTCGTGGAGCGCACCTTCAACCGCATCAGCGTCGACAGCTGCGGCTCGACGAACGACACGGTGCTGCTGCTCGCGACCGGTACAGCCGGCGTGGTCGCGAGCGAGATGGTCGCGGCGGGACTCGAGATCGTCGCGGCGGACCTCGCCCACCGGATCGTCGAGGATGGCGAGGGTGTCACCCGGATCGCGAACCTCCGGGTGACCGGCGCACCGGACGTCGCGACGGCGCGCGGGCTCGGCCGGGCCGTCGCCGCGTCCGCGCTGTTCCGTACCGCTCTCCACGGCAGCGACCCGAACTGGGGCCGTGTCCTCGCCGCGATGGGTGCGTCGGAGGTCGCGTTCGACCCGTCGCGCGTGACGGTGGCGTTCGGGCCGGTCGTCGTGTGCCGCGATGGGGGTGCCACGCCGTACGACCATGACGCTGCGGTGACGGTGCTCCGCGAGCCCGAGGTCGCCATCGCGATCGACCTCGGGCTCGGTGACGCAACTGCGAGCACGCTCGTCGCGGACCTGTCGGCCGGATACGTGCAGGTGAACGCGGAGTACACGACATGAGCGCCCCATCATCGTCGGCGCCGATCGGGGTCCCGATCATGACCACGTCACCGGAGACGACGGAACGCGCGGAGGTCGCCCAGGGCAAGGCCGCCGTCCTCCGTGAGGCGCTCCCGTGGATCACGCGCTTCCACGGACAGACCGTCGTCGTCAAGTACGGCGGGAACGCGATGATCGACCCGGAGCTGCAGCGCTCCTTCGCAGCCGACGTCGCGCTGCTGCACTTCGTCGGACTGCGTCCGGTCATCGTGCACGGGGGAGGGCCGCAGATCAGCGCGCTCGCAGCAGCCCGCGGCGTCGTGTCCCGCTTCGTCGGCGGGCTGCGGGTGACCGACGCTGCCATGGTCGAGGTCGTCCACGACGCCCTGACCGGCATCGTGAACCCCGAGGTCGTCGCACTCGTCGAAGCGGCGGGCGCGCCCGCGCAGGGGATCGTCGGCAGCGACGGTCCGGTGCTGACCTGCGAGACCGCACGTGGGCCGCAGGGCGAGGACATCGGCTTCGTCGGTGAGGTCGTCGAGGTCGACACGGACGCCATCGCGGCCGTGCTCGATGCGGGCAGGGTCCCCGTCATCGCGACGCTCGGCCGTGACACCACGGGCCAGCTGCACAACGTGAACGCCGACACGGCGGCCGGCGCGGTCGCGGCCGCGATCGGTGCGAGCAAGCTCGTCGTCCTCACGGATGTGCCCGGCCTCTACCGTGACTTCGGTGATCCGGAGCGCGAGTCGCTCATCTCGTTCCTCGGGCGGGACGAGCTCGAGCGCATGGTCGGCGAGGACGGACTGCAGGACGGGATGCGTCCGAAGCTGCTCGCCGTGCTGCACGCGCTGCGTGGCGGGACGCCCCAGGCGCACCTGCTCGACGGCCGCGTGCAGCACGCGGTCCTCATCGAGATCTTCACCGACGAGGGCATCGGGACGATGATCGGCGACCGGATCGACCCGGGGGAGCGGACCGCATGACGGGGGACATGATCGGTACGACGAACGACGGCGCCGGGTGGGTCGACGTCGCCCGCCGTCACATGATGCGCACGTACCCCGACACCGACGTCGTCTTCGTCTCGGGCCACGGCTCGTGGCTGGTCGACGCGGACGGGAACGAGTGGCTCGACCTGCTGAGCGGCATCGCCGTCACGGGTCTCGGCCACGCGCATCCCGCCGTCACCGCGGCGGTCTGCGACCAGGTCGAGCGGCTCGTGCATACGTCCAACCTGTTCCTCACGACACCGGCGCTCGCGCTCGCCGAGCGGCTCGCCGACCTCGCCGGGTGGGCCGACGGACGTGCCTTCTTCGCCCAGTGCGGGGCGACGGCGAACGAGGCGGCGATCAAGCTCGCGCGTCGACACGGGAAGCAGCAGCACCCGGACAAGGTCCGCGTCGTCACGCTCGAGGGCAGCTTCCACGGCCGCACGCTCGCCACGCTCGAGGCGACCGGGCAGTCGAGCAAGCACGCGCCGTTCGCACCGCTCGCCGGGTTCGTCGACACGGTGCCCCACGACGATCCGGCGGCGCTCGCGACAGCGGTCGGACCGGACACGTGCGCGGTTCTCCTGGAGATCGTCCAGGGAGAGGGTGGGGTGCGGCCACTGCGGCCCGAGATGCTCGCGGCCGCGCGGGCGGCATGCGACGCGCATGGTGCGCTGCTCATCGCGGACGAGGTCCAGACCGGCGTCGGCCGGACGGGGACATGGTTCGCCTTCCAGCAGACCGATGTCGTCCCCGATGTCGTGACCCTCGCGAAGGCGCTCGGCAACGGCCTGCCGATCGGCGCCTGCCTCGCTCACGGGGCAGCAGCCGACGCGCTGCATCCCGGCGACCACGCGACGACGTTCGGCGGGAACCCCGTGACCGCGGCTGCAGCGCTCGCAGTCCTCGACGTCATCGCCGAGCAGGGCGTCCTCGACCAGGTCGTGACGCGTTCAGCGCAGCTGCGGATGGGGCTCGCGGACATCGGTGCTCGGACCGGCGCAGTCCGTGAGGTGCGCGGCGTCGGTCTGCTCCTCGGGGTCGCGCTCGAGGGCGTCGCGGCCGCTGACGTCGCTGCGTCCTGCCGCTCCGAGCGGCTCATCGTGAACGCGGTCGGACCGGACGTCATCCGCCTCGCGCCGCCGCTGACGCTGTCCGCCGAGGAGGCGGACCTCGCACTGGGCGTGATCGAGCGCGCGATCGACCACGCCGCCACGCACGCGCGACGGACGGAGCCGGTATGACTCCCCGCTCACTCATCTCGACGACCGACCTCGCGCCTGAGGAGATCGCGCTCCTGCTCGACGATGCCGCAGCGATGCGGAGCGCTCGCGTGGACCTCGTCAGCGGCGCCGTGATCGACACGACCCTGCGTGGTCGGACCGTCGCGCTCATCTTCGAGAAGCCCTCGACGCGGACGCGCGTGTCGTTCGAGGTCGGGGTCACGGAGCTCGGTGGCACGCCCCTCGCACTGTCCTCGGCGGATCTGCAGCTCGGGCGGGGCGAGACGGTCGAGGACACGGGCGCAGTGCTCGGTCGCTTCGTGCAGGCGATCGTCATCCGCACGTTCGCGCAGTCCCGTCTCCACGCGCTGGCCGCGAGCTCCGGAGTGCCGGTGATCAACGCGCTCACCGATGAGGAGCATCCCTGCCAGGCGCTCGCCGACCTGCTCACGATCCGGGACGCGTTCGGCGGCTTCGAGGGACGGGTCCTCACCTACGTCGGTGACGGCAACAACGTCGCGCACTCGCTCCTGCTCGCCGGCGCAGCGGTCGGTCTCGGTGTCCGCATCGCACACCCCGACGGCTACGCACCCGGTCCGGACATCGTCGCGCGCGCGACGTCGTCGGCGGCCGTCCACGGGTCGGAGATCACGGTGACGACCGACCCGCGCGCCGCGGCGTCCGGCGCGCACGCGCTCTACACGGACGTCTGGGCGTCCATGGGTCAGGAGGCGGAGAGCGCGGAGCGTGCCCGCGTCTTCGCCCCCTTCACGCTCGGGCCGGAGCTCGTCGGACTCGCCGCGGACGACGCAATCGTCCTGCACTGCCTACCCGCACATCGTGGGGAGGAGATCGCTGCCGAGGTCATCGACGGGCCACGCTCACGTGTCTTCGACCAGGCGGAGAACCGCCTGCACGCGCAGAAGGCGGTGATGGCGATGCTCGTCGGCGGATCGGCGCCGGGTGCCGTCGCTGCGGCGGCCGGTGGGGGACGCGCATGAGCGCCCGAGCAGACCGGTTGCGCCTGCTCCGGACGCTGCTCGCGGAGCGGGAGCTCCGCACCCATGCGGACGTGCGCGCAGCACTCGCGGATGCGGGACATCCGGCGCATCCCGCGACGGTCGGACGCGACCTCGAGGAGGTCGGCGCTCGTCGCGTCCGTGGCGTCGACGGCCAGCTCGCCTACCGCGTCGGCGAGCCGCCGCTCGTCCCGGCCGCGCCGCCCGACGTGCTCGACGACGTGCTCGCCCGCTTCGTGCTGAGCGTCGCGGTCTCCGGCAACCTGCTCGTCCTCCGTACCCCGCCGGCCTGCGCGAGTCCGGTCGCGTCCGCGCTCGACACGTCGGGTGGTCCCGCCGTCCTCGGCACGGTCAGTGGGGACGACACCGTCCTCGCCGTCGTCGCCGAGGGGCACGATCCAGCGACGGTCGCGGACGCGCTGCGCCGTCGATCCCTCGGGGCTTCCGCCCTCACTCCGACCGACTGAAACTCCGACCCGCACGACAGGAGCAACCATGAGCAGGCCCACCGTCGTCCTCGCCTACTCCGGCGGACTCGACACCTCCGTCGCCATCCGGTGGCTGCAGGAGAACCGCGACGTCGACGTCATCGCGCTCGCCATCGACGTCGGACAAGGGGTCGACGATCTCGACGAGATCCGGCAGCGCGGTCTCGACTGCGGCGCGGTCGAGTCGGTCGTCGTCGATGCGCGTGCGGAGTTCGCAGCGGAGTTCCTCGCGCCGGCGCTCAAGGCGAACGCCCTGTACATGGGGAAGTACCCACTCGTCTCGGCGCTCAGCAGGCCGCTCATCGTCAAGCACCTCGTCCGTGTCGCACGCGAACGCGGCGCTGCCGGTGTCGCGCACGGCTGCACCGGGAAGGGGAACGACCAGGTCCGCTTCGAGGTCGGGACGATGACGCTCGCTCCTGAGCTCGACACGCTCGCGCCGATCCGCGACTGGGGTCTCACGCGTGATGCGGCGATCGACTGGGCCAACGAGCTCGGCATCCCGATCCCGATCAAGAAGAAGTCCTCGCCCTACTCCATCGACGAGAACTCGTGGGGGAGGACCGCGGAGTGCGGCATCCTCGAGGACCCGTGGGCCGCGCCTCCGGAGGACGTCTACGAGCGGACGGTGTCCATCGCGGAGGCTCCCGACGATGCCGAGGAACTGATCATCCGCTTCGTCGCAGGCCTGCCGGTCGCGGTCGACGGCCGCGAGCTTCCGCTCCACGAGCTGGTCGACCACGTGGACCGTCGGGCCGGGGCACATGGCGTCGGGCGGCTCGACATGATCGAGGACCGGCTCGTCGGCATCAAGAGCCGTGAGATCTACGAGGTGCCGGGGGCGATCACCCTCATCACGGCGCACCGCGACCTCGAGGACCTCACGCTCGAGAAGGAGCTGGCCGAGTTCAAGCGCGTCATCGAGGGCCGCTATGCGCAGCTGGTCTACAACGGGCAGTGGTTCGGTCCACTGAAGCGCGCCTTCGATCGGTTCATCGACGACGCGAACCGGGCGGTCAACGGTGAGGTGCGCATCCGCCTTCACAAGGGGAGCGCCGTCGTCGTCGGCCGTCGCAGCGACGACTCGGCGCTGTACGACTTCGATCTCGCGACCTACGACGAGGGCGACCTGTTCGATCAGTCGCTCGCCGAGGGCTTCGTCAAGCTGTGGGGACTCCCGCTGCGCACGTGGGCGGCGTCGACGCAGCGCCGGGGGGAGCAGCTGTGACGAAGGGGGACGGGCGGCTCTGGGGGGCGCGCTTCGGGACCGGTCCGGAGGCGTCCGCGTGGGCGCTGGGGGTCTCGACGCACTTCGACGTCCGACTGTGGCGCGAGGACCTGGCCGGATCGCGCGCCCATGCGGCGGAGCTCGCGCGCATCGGGGTGCTCGACGCTGCAGGCCATGCGGCCATCGACGCGGCGCTCGTGCGGTGCGGCGAGCTGTTCGCGGCGGGGGGGTTCCCGCTCGAGCCGACGGACGAGGACCTGCACGGCGCGATCGAGCGGTGGCTCGTCGAGGAGCTCGGCGACCTCGGAGGACGGCTGCGCGCTGGCCGGTCGCGCAACGACCAGATCGTGAGCGACCTGCGGCTCTGGTCGATGGAGGCCGCGGACCGGGTCGTCGCCGCGATCGTCGGGCTGCAGGAGGCACTCCTCGACCAGGCCGAGGCGCACCTCGACTGGCTCGCGCCGGGTTACACGCATCTGCAGCGCGCCCAGCCCGTCGTGCTCGCGCAGCCGCTGCTCGCGTTCGTCTGGATGCTCCAGCGCGATGCCGAACGGGTCCGTGATGCGCGCGGCCGCACGGACCGGTCGGTCCTCGGCAGCGGTGCCGTGGCCGGGCAGACGCTCGGCCTCGATCCGGAGCGCTACGCGGATGCGCTCGGGTTCGCCGGAACGATCGAGAACAGCATCGACGCGACCGCGTCGCGGGACTTCGTGCTCGAGCTGGCGGCGGCGCTGGCGATCCTCGCGACGACGCTCTCGCGACTCGGCGAGGAGCTCGTCCTGTGGAGCACCTCGGAGTTCGGGTTCGTCCGCATGGGCGACGGCTTCACGACCGGCTCATCGATGATGCCGCAGAAGCGCAACCCGGACGTGGCCGAGCTCGCCCGCGGCAAGTCGGGACGTGTGATCGGCTCCCTCACCGCGCTGCTCGCGCTGGTCAAGGGCCTGCCGCTCGCCTACGACCGTGACCTGCAGGAGGACAAGGAACCGCTGTTCGACGCGGTCGACACGGTGCTGCTCGTGCTGCCCGCCCTCGCTGGTGCCATCGGTTCCGCGGTCTTCGATCGCGAGCGGCTCGCCGCAGCCGCGTCCGACGACTTCGCGCTCGCGACCGACGTCGCGGAGGCGCTCGTGCTGCTCGGTGTCCCGTTCCGTGATGCGCACGAGCGGGTCGGCCGTCTCGTCGCGGCGGCCGAGGAGCAGGGGACCGCGCTCGCCGGACTCGCGGACGATGTCGTCGCGCACGCACATCCGGACCTGCCCGCCCGATGGGCCGCACTGCTCGATCCGCAGGCTGCGGTCGCGCGGCGTGACGGCAGGGGCGGCACGGCGGTCGAGGCGGTCCGGTCGCAGTTGTCGCGCGCGCGCGAGGCAGTCGCTACACTCACATGACCGGGTGGTGCTCCCGGACCGAAGCAGGGCGCCGATTTGACGGCGCGCTCCACGGGTCCCTACACTCCCGGAACCGCATGCGGTTCTGATCCCCCGATCAGCCGGCCGGACCTCCGGTCGCGTCCATGGCCGTGCGGTGAACAGCCCGAAGAGCTCCGGCTCCGACGGTCGAGCGGCAGTCCCGGAAGTCCCCCGCACTGCGGTGGGAACCCGGTCCTGCACGGAACGCTCCTTGAGAACTGCACAGGGTGCCAAAAGCCAGTGACGGGGCGCGTCCTCGGACGCGTCACGGCACTAACCCCGTCGATCGTCAATGCACCTCGGTGCGGAGGCGGTCTGCGAGTAGTGCAAACGAACTCCGTCATCACGACGGGGGATCGGGCCGATCGAGCCGATCGGTCCGTTCTCCGCTGAGGACGGCGTCACCCTCGGGTGGCGACATCTTTCAACGGAGAGTTTGATCCTGGCTCAGGACGAACGCTGGCGGCGGGTCTAACACATGCAAGTCGAGGGACGAACCGAGTGCTTGCACTTGGGGAAACCGGCGAACGGGTGAGTAACACGTGAGGAACCTGCCCTGTACACCGGGATAACCACGGGAAACCGTGGCTAATACCGGATGCTCCACCGTGATCGCATGATCGTGGTGGGAAAGCTCAGGCGGTACAGGAGGGCCTCGCGGCGTATCAGCTTGTTGGTGAGGTAACGGCTCACCAAGGCGACGACGCGTAGCTGGAGTGAGAGCTCGAACAGCCACACTGGGACTGAGACACGGCCCAGACTCCTACGGGAGGCAGCAGTGGAGAATCTTGCGCAATGGGCGAAAGCCTGACGCAGCCACGCCGCGTGCGGGAAGAAGGCCTTCGGGTCGTAAACCGCTTTCAGGAGGGAAGAAGCGAAAGTGACGGTACCTCCAGAAGAAGGTCCGGCTAACTACGTGCCAGCAGCCGCGGTAATACGTAGGGACCGAGCGTTGTCCGGATTCATTGGGCGTAAAGCGCATGTAGGCGGCCATGTAAGTCGGTTGTGAAATCCCGAGGCTCAACTTCGGAACTGCAGCCGATACTGCATGGCTTGAGGAAGGTAGAGGAGAGTGGAATTCCCGGTGTAGCGGTGGAATGCGCAGATATCGGGAGGAACACCTATGGCGAAGGCAGCTCTCTGGGCCTCTCCTGACGCTGAGATGCGAAAGCGTGGGTAGCGAACAGGATTAGATACCCTGGTAGTCCACGCCGTAAACGATGGGTGCTAGATGTGGGGA
>JAURQY010000058.1 GCA_030835875.1 Nitriliruptorales bacterium
ATCACGGGCGGCATCGGTAGCGGGAAGTCGGCGCTCTCAGCCGCGTTCGCGCGGCTCGGCGTCCCGGTGGTCGACGCGGACACGGTCGCACGACGCTGCGTCGAGCCGGGGTCGCCCGGGCTGGCCGCCGTGGTCGACCGCTTCGGGACGGACGTGCTCGGCCCGGACGGTTCCCTCGACCGCACGGCGCTCGCCGCGATCGTGTTCGCGGATGAGCAGGCACGCAGCGATCTCGAGGCCATCACGCACCCGTGCATCCGAGCCGGTATCGACGCGGACCTCGAGGCGCTCCGCGGGCGTGACGATGCGCCCACGGTCGCCGTCGTCGAGCACCCGCTGCTCGTGGAGACGGGGGCGCACGAGCGGGTCGACACCGTGGTCGTCGTCGAGGCACCCGTGGCGGAGCGGATCCGCCGCCTCGTCGAGCAGCGCGGGATGGCGGATGCGGATGCGCGCGCCCGCATCGCGGTGCAGGCCGATGACGCGACGCGCCGTAGCGTCGCGGATGTGGTCGTGGTGAACGACGGTGACCTCACACGCCTGCACGTCGACGCGGCGAGGATCCTCGAGCAGGTCACCGTCGACCCGAGGCTCGACGGGGAGGCACGACGATGAGCGACCGCGGGGACCGTGCCGTGCTCCACGAGCAGGTGTCGGACGCGGTCCCGTTCCGTGTCGTCAGCGACTTCGAACCGTCGGGGGACCAGCCGACCGCGATCGAGGGCATCGTCGCCGCGTTCGAGGCGGGGGAGCGTCGGGTCAACCTCCTTGGTGCGACCGGCACGGGGAAGACGTTCACCGCGGCCAAGGCGCTCGAGCGCCTCCAGCGTCCCGCACTCGTGATGGCACCGAACAAGACGCTCGCAGCGCAGCTCGCGAACGAGTTCCGCGAGTTCCTGCCGGACAACTCCGTCGAGTACTTCGTCTCCTACTACGACTACTACCAGCCGGAGGCGTACGTCCCGTCGTCGGACACCTTCATCGAGAAGGACGCGACGATCAACGACGAGATCGACCGCCTGCGGCACCGCGCGACGATGGCCCTGCTGACACGGCGTGATGTCGTCGTCGTCGCGTCGGTCTCGTGCATCTACGGTCTCGGCTCACCCTTCGAGTACCTCGACCACGTCCTCATCCTGCGCAGCGGACGCCCTGCGGGCCTCGAGCGTGCGATGCGCAAGCTCGTCGACCTGCAGTACGACCGCAACGACCTCAACCTGACGCGCGGGACCTTCCGCGTGCGGGGGGACACCCTCGAGGTCTTCCCGGCCGATGACGAGCGCGCCGTGCGTGTCGAGTTCTTCGGTGACGAGGTCGAGCGGATCGTGCGCGTGGATCCCCTCACCGGTGAGGTCTCGGCACCGATCGACCAGGTGGCGCTGTTCCCCGCATCGCACTACGTGAGCTCGCGCGAGGCGATTGAACGAGCCGTCCGTGCCATCGAGGCGGAGCTCGCCGAGCAGCTCGCACGCTTCGAGCGGGAGGGCAAGCTCCTCGAGGCGCAGCGGCTGAGGATGCGAACGAACTTCGACCTCGAGATGATCCGCGAGGTCGGGTTCTGCAACGGCATCGAGAACTACTCGGCCCACTTCGACGGTCGGGGCGCGGGGGAGCCGCCGTTCACGCTGCTCGACTACTTCCCGTCCGACTTCGTCACGTTCATCGACGAGTCGCACGTGACCATCCCGCAGATCGGCGGGATGTACGAGGGGGATCGCGCCCGGAAGGCGACCCTGATCGAGCACGGGTTCCGCCTCCCGAGCGCGGCGGACAACCGTCCGCTCCGCTTCGAGGAGTTCCAGACACGCGTCGGCCAGCAGCTGTACCTCTCCGCGACCCCCGGGCCCTACGAGCGCCGCGAGGCGGGGGAGACCGTCGAGCAGCTGATCCGACCGACCGGTCTGATCGACCCGGAGGTCGTGGTCCGGCCGACTGCGGGCCAGATCGACGACCTGCTCGAGGAGATCCGCGTCCGCGCCGATCGGGACCAGCGGGTCCTCGTCACGACGTTGACCAAGCGCATGGCCGAGGACCTCACCGACTACCTGCAGGAGAACGGCGTCCGGGTGCGCTACCTGCACTCCGACATCGACACCGTGGAGCGCGTCCAGATCCTGCGCGCACTCCGGCTCGGAGAGTTCGATGTCCTCGTCGGGATCAACCTGCTCCGCGAGGGCCTCGACCTTCCGGAGGTCTCGCTCGTCGCCATCCTCGACGCGGACAAGGAGGGTTTCCTCCGCTCCGACACGTCGCTGATCCAGACGATCGGCCGTGCGGCGCGCAACGTCGACGGCCAGGTCGTGATGTACGCCGATCACGTCACGGACTCGATGGAGCGGGCGCTCGATGAGACGCGTCGTCGCCGCGAGAAGCAGCTCGCGCACACCGTGGAGCACGGCATCGACCCGCAGTCGATCCGCAAGCGCGTCGGCGACATCATCGCCGCGGTCCGCGCGGAGGAGCTCGGCGAGGACTACGCGCCTGTGGAGCGGCCCGACCGTGCCGCGGAGGATCGCGGTCCTGGTCTGCTCCCGACCGAGGAGCTCCGGGCGCTCATCCTGCGGCTCGACGAGGAGATGCACGAGGCGGCCGGTTCGCTGCGCTTCGAGTACGCCGCTCGGCTGCGCGACGAGATCGCCGATCTGCGCCGCGAGCTCGCCTCGATGGAGGCGGCGAACGTCTGACGCGCACTACCCTTCGCGTACCCGTCCGACGGAGCCCCCGGTGAACGACACGCTGCAGCTCATCCACACGAACCTCGGCTACCTCGTCTTCGCCGTCGTGCTGGTCGCGACGCTTCTCGCGTTCCGCACCGGGATCGCGGATGCACCGGTATCTCGGCTCAGCTCGCTCACCATGGTGCTGCTCGACATCCACGTCACCGTCGGCATCCTGCTCTACGTCGTCGGTGACTGGTGGGGCGCGGACCTGCTCATCGCGGTCGTGCACCCCGTGCTCGCGCTCGCAGCGCTGGCCGTCGGCCACATCGGACTCGGACGCGCGCGCCGCGAGCGCAACCCGCGGCTCGCAGCGACGGGTCTCGCGGCCGCACTCGCCCTCGTCACCGTCGCGATCGGTGTCGCGAGCATGTGATGCGCGGTCGCGTCCGGGGTCACCAGCCCCGTTCGCGCCACTCGGCGAGGTGGGGGCGCTCCACCCAGAGCGTTGTCGCGTCCCCATGGCCGGGCAGCACGCGTGTCGTGTCGGGCAGCCGGTCGAAGACGCGCGACTCGAGGCCGTCCATCAGTCGGCGGTGCGCATCGCGGTCCCCGCGCGTCGCGCCGGGTCCGCCCGGGAACAGCGAGTCGCCCGTGACGAGCCACGGGTGCGCGCCGCCCTCGATGAGCAGCAGCAGCGAGCCGTCGGTGTGCCCCGGCACGTGCAGCACCTCGATGGTGAGCTCGCCGACCGCGAGGTACTGCCCGTCCTCGAGGAGCCGGTCCGGGGTGCGCGGATAGAGGGGGAGGTCGCCCGCGTGACCCCACACCTCGAGACCCGGGTCCTCGGCGAGGTCCTCCCAGGCGCGCACGTGGTCCCAGTGGCCGTGGGTCTGGACGACCGCGAGCGGGAGCGTCCCCTCGGCCATCGCACGGATCGCAGGGGCGTCGTCCGCCGCGTCGACGAGCAGCGCATGTCCGGTCGCGGCGCAGGCGAGCAGGTAGACGGCGTTGTCCATCTCGGACACGGTCCGCTTGCGGAGCAGCAGCGGCCCGTCACGCACCTCGACGGCATCGCCGCCCGCCTCGGTGTGCAGGGCCGTGTCCTCGAGGGGGCGCCGCTCGGGGTGCTCCGTCATCCGTCCCTCGCCGGTCGTCGGGGGCCGCAGGGACCCTGGGGTGCGGCCGTAGGCTAGGCAACGTCGAGGAGGCGGTGCGATGTCGGAGCGCGGTTCGGCCCATGAGCATCTCACCGTGCGTGGGGCCCGGGAGCACAACCTCCAGGACGTCGACCTCCGGATCCCGCGCGATCGGCTGACGGTCTTCACCG
>JAURQY010000059.1 GCA_030835875.1 Nitriliruptorales bacterium
CCTCGCCTACCGCGCCTTCTTCGCGCTCCCCGACACGCTCCGGACGTCATCGGGGGAGCTGACGAACGCCATCCACGGCTTCGTCTCGATGCTCGTGCGGCTCATCGGAGAGCGTTCGCCCGCCGCGGTCGCCGTCGCCTTCGACGTGGGCGAGGACGACGAGCGCACCGCTGCCTACGAGGACTACAAGGCCGGACGTGACGAGATGCCCGACGAGCTCGGCACGCAGATCGACCGCCTCCACGAGGTGCTCGGGGTGCTCGGGATCACGGTCGTGGAGGTCGAGGGCGTCGAGGCGGATGACGTGCTCGCGACGCTCGCCACGCGCGCGGCGGCCGACGGGTTCCGCGTCGAGATCGTCACCGGTGACCGCGACGCGATGCAGCTCGTCGATGACGACATCACCGTGCTCTACACGCTCAAGGGAATCAGCGAGACCGCCGCGATGACGCCCGCGGCCGTCGAGGAGCGCTTCGGCGTCCCGCCGTCGCGCTACGTCCAGCTCGCCGCGCTGCGCGGCGACTCCTCCGACAACCTGCCCGGCGTCCCTGGCGTCGGCGCGAAGACCGCGGCGAAGCTGCTGACGGATTTCGCGAGCCTCGACGACGTGTACGCGCGCATCGACGAGGTGCCGGGGAAGAAGGTCCCGGCCATGCTCGTCGAGCACCGTGCGGTCGTCGACCGCAACCTCGCGCTGATGACCCTTCGTCGTGACCTGCCGCTCGACGTCACGACCGCCGATCTCGTCCGAGGGCCGCTCGACCGTGACGCGTTCGCGGTGCTGTTCGAGGCGCTGGAGCTGCGCACGCTGGGGGCCCGTGTGCGTCGGGAGCTCCTCGGCGACGACGGTGGGACGGACGAGCGGGTGGCGACGTCACCTGCATCCAGCAGCGATGTGAACGCGCCGTCGAGGGCCGATCCGATCGCGCTCCCCGACGCGGCCGCGCTCACGAGCTGGCTCGAGGGAGCGGGTGGCACGGTCGCACTCGCCGTCGAGTCATCGGGTGCACCCCCCGACGCCACGGCCGTCCGGATCGGTCTCGCTGCCGCGGACCGCGTCCCTGCCGTCATCGATGCGGCCCTCGTCGCCCCCGGTGCCTGCGCGGCCCTCGACGAGCTGCTCGCGGACCCCGAGCGTCGCCTCGTCGTGCATGACGCGAAGCGTGTCCGACAGGCGCTCGGACGCGGTGGTCGTGCGACGAGCGGCATCGGACTCGACGGGCTGCTCGCCGGCTACCTGCTCGCACCCGATGCGCGCGACCACACGCTGCGTGCCCTCGTGCCGTCACACCTCGGCCGGGATGCGGCCGGGACGGCGGAGGCACCGGCGTCGGGCCGGTTGGAACTCGACGTCGACGGCGATCGCTGGGCCGCCGTCGGGCATGCGGCCGCGGACCTGCTCGAGCTCGTACCCGTCCTCGCGCAGGCGCTGGAGGACCAGGGGCTGCGACCGCTGCACGACGACATCGAGCTGCCCCTCGCGGCTGTGCTCGCGGACATCGAGGATCGCGGCATCGCGGTCGACGTCGCGGTGCTGACGGATCTCCACGAGGAGCTCGCCGGCCGTGTCGACGAGCTCGCCGCCGAGGTCCACCGTCACGCGGGGCGCGAGTTCAACGTCGGCTCCAGCCAGCAGCTCCAGGTCGTGCTGTTCGACGAGCTCGGGCTCCCGCGGACGCGACGCACCAAGACGGGCTACTCCACCGATGCGGCCGCGCTCGCCGACCTCGCGGTCGACCATCCGATCGTCGGTGCGGTGCTCGAGTGGCGGGAGGTCTCGAAGCTGCTGTCGACCTACGTCGACGCGCTCCCGCCTCTGGTGCATCAGCGGACCGGGCGCATCCACACGACGCTTTCGCAGACGGTCGCAGCGACCGGGCGGCTCTCCTCGTCGCATCCGAACCTGCAGAACATCCCGGTGCGCCGCCCAGAGGGACGCGCGGTGCGTCGCGCGTTCGTGACGGGGGAGGGGTACGCGACGCTGCTCGTCGCCGACTACTCCCAGATCGAGCTGCGGATCCTCGCGCACCTCTCTGAGGACGAGGGGCTGCTCGAGGCGTTCGCCGCCGGTGAGGACGTGCACGCGACGACCGCTGCTCGCCTGTTCGATCTCGAGCCCGACGAGGTGGACTCGACGACGCGTGACCGTGCGAAGGCGGTCAACTACGGACTCGCGTACGGGCTGACCGCGTTCGGGCTCGCCCGTCAGCTCGGGATCCCGGGTGACGAGGCCCAGGCGATCGTCGACGCCTACGACGAGCGCTTCCCCGGCGTGCGCTCCTACCTCGATGACGTCGTGGCACGCGCGGGACGCGACGGCTTCACGACGACGCTGTACGGGCGCCGCCGACACCTCCCGGACCTCACCTCGTCGGACCGCACTCGCCGACAGATCGCGGAGCGGATGGCGCTCAACGCGCCCATCCAGGGGACCGCAGCCGACGTGATCAAGCTCGCGATGCTCGCCCTCGAGCGCGCCCTCTACGACGCGGGAGTCCGATCGCGTCAGATCCTCCAGGTCCACGACGAGGTCATCGTCGAGGTCGCAGCGGGCGAGGAGGGCGAGGTCCGGCAGCTGACCGTCGAGGCGCTCGCCGGTGTCGCCGAACTCCGCGTTCCGCTCGAGGTCGACACCGCGTTCGGCACGACCTGGTTCGACGCTCAGAAGCACTGACGTCAGGGGTAGGGCCAGCCGTTGGCCGTGCACGACTCGAGGCCCTTCGACTGCTGCATCATGACCGGTGCGAGCGCACCGTCGCCCGGGCAGCCGACGTGCCCGAGACCGAGGCCGTGCCCGACCTCATGGTTCACGAGGTAGGTGCGGTAGGTCGTGAGGTCGGCGAACCCGTCCGCACCGTTCTCCCAGCGCCACGCGTTGAGCAGCGCGAACCGGCCGTTCCAGCAGCTGTAGATGCCGGCGGTGTCGAGACCGACGCGGCCGCACAGCTCGTCGACGGTCTCTGGTGTGGCGAGCACGACACGGATGCGGGCGCGCGACGGATCCGCGACCTGCTGCATCGTCCGCTCGCGAGCCCACGAGCGGGGGTCGTGGAGCGCCGCGCGGACCTCCGCAGCGAGCGCCGAAGGGTCGACGTCGAGCGACGGCTCGACCTCGACGGTGTAGCGCCACACCGGTCCGGTCCCGCCGACGCCACCCTCGTCGGGGAGCGGAGCGACGAGGAAGGTCGTCTCGACGGGCGGTTCACCGGAGTCCTCGGGGAGGGCGGAGCCGTCGGCCACGTTCTCGCTCGCTGCAGCATCTACCGCGCCGGACCCTTCCACCACGTCGGCGTCGTCGCGTCCCTCGTGGGCAGAGGTCCCTTCGTCCACCGTGATCGGCGCGGCTGCGGTCGTCGTCGTGGTCACCCCATCGGCGCCCGCTGCACCCGGCCGTGTCGCGACCTCGGCCTCAGGTGCGCCCGGCGCGGGGGCGACGAGGAGCAGCGCCACGGGGACGGCCAGCATGAGCGCCAGGGTGCGGCGCATCAGTCGGCATCGACGCTGAGCATCGTCGTACCGGCGGCACGGTCCCAGTCGAGCCCGCCTGCGGCGACGTCCCGAACCTCGATCGCATAGGTCCCGGCTGGTCCAGCCATCCGGAACCGGACACGGCCGAGCATGTCGGTCGCGCCGCTGACCGTCCGGGCACGTTCCGGACCGCTCACGTGGGCCTCGACGGCGATCGCAGGGCAGCGTGCGTCGTCGGCCGCACGAACCTCGACGAGGAAGGTGACGCGACGAGCGGGTCCGTCGGTGCCGAGGTCGTCGAGGACCTCGGTCGACGCATGCTCGAGGCGCGCGACGCGGACGGGTTCGGCGAGGAGTCCCCGCTTCGGATGCGAGTCGGGGAGGCCGACGATGCCGTCGGGGTCGATCCTGCGTCGACGCAGCCTCCGGAGCAACCCGTCGCGTGCCATGCTGCCCCGCCCCCGGACCGACGACCGACTGACGTCCAAGACCCTACCCGAGGCCCCCGCCGAGGCCTCCGCGCGCTCCGGGACCGAGACGCGCGTGGCAGCCCTCCAGATGATCGTCGACCCACCCCGCTGCCTGGAGGAAGGCGTAGGCGGTCGTCGGTCCGACGGAGCGCCACCTGCGCTCGCGCAGCAGTGCTGCGAGCGTCTCGGACGCGGCCGATCGTGACGGGACGTCGCTGCGTCGGCGCGGTGGGGGAGCGTCGTGCGGCAGCGGATGGGCGGCGAGCGCGGCCTCGGTGAGCATCGCGAGGCCCTCGCCGCCGGCGTGCAGGGACCGCAGGACCTGCGCGTTGTGGAGCACAGCCGCGATCTTCGCGCGGTTCCGGATGATCCCCTCGGTCCTCAGGATCCGGTCGACGTCCGCACCGTCGGCTCCGGACTGGAGGTTCACGAGCGTCGCCGGGTCGAACCCGGAGAAGGCGGACCGGAGCACCTCCCGTCGCTCGAGGACGAGCCGCCAGCTCAGTCCTGCCTGGAACGCTTCGAGGCTCAGTCGCTCGAAGAGTCCCCGCTCGTCGCGCGGCCCCCGACCCCACTCGTCGTCGTGGTAGCGCTCGAGCAGGGGGCTCCCGGCCGCCCACCAGCAGCGGCGCCGACCGTCCGTGCCGATCGGGAGGTCGTCGAGCACCCGTTCAGCTCCTCTCCGCGGCCAGCGCTCCGGTGGCCCGTCGCGCCCTCCGGACGGCCACGCTAGGCTCCGCGGGCGCTCGTAGGCGTCCTCCGGCCCTCGCCGGCCCGCCGGAGCGCGACCCCACCGACACCCGAACCCTTCCCGCCGTGGGCGCCGACCGCCGGTCGCGCCCAAGGCCGGACCCGACCGAAGAGACCCGACCCCGATGTCCGAGACCCCTATGACCCCCGCTGACAGCACCGGCCCCGCGCGAGGCGCGGACGCGGTCGTCCTCGACCAGCCCGGCGGGACCCTGACCTCCTCCGGCGACTCGATCGTCGAGAACGACCTCACTGACGCCGAGTTCGAGGCGGCACTCGAGTCGTCCGTCCAGGCGATGGAGGAGGGTCGCGTCATCGAGGGCGTGGTCGTCAAGGTCGATCCGGACGAGGTCCTGCTCGACATCGGCTGGAAGTCCGAGGGTGTGATCCCGGTCCGCGAGCTCTCCATCAAGGCGGACGTCGACCCGCGCACGATCGTCGAGGTCGGTGACGTCGTCGCTGCGCTCATCATGAACCGTGAGGACGAGCTCGGCCGTCTGGTCCTCTCGAAGAAGCGTGCCCAGTACGAGGCCGCGTGGGGCTCGATCGAGGGCATCTACAACGAGGACCTCACGGTCCAGGGCAGCGTCATCGAGGTCGTCAAGGGAGGCCTCATCGTCGACATCGGCCTGCGCGGATTCCTTCCTGCTTCGCTCGTCGAGATGCGTCGCGTCCGCGACCTCACGCCGTTCATCGGCCAGACGCTCGAGTGCAAGATCATCGAGCTCGACCGCAACCGCAACAACGTCGTCCTCTCGCGCCGCAAGTTCCTCGAGGAGACGCAGAGCGAGTTCCGCAACGACTTCCTCAACTCCCTCAAGCCGGGCGAGGTCCGCGCCGGTGTCGTGTCGTCGATCGTCAACTTCGGTGCGTTCGTCGACCTCGGCGGCGTCGACGGGCTCGTCCACGTCTCCGAGCTGTCGTGGAAGCACATCGACCACCCCTCGGAGGTCGTCGAGGTCGGCGACGAGGTGGAGGTCGAGGTCCTCGACGTCGACCTCCAGCGCGAACGCGTCAGCCTCTCGCTGAAGAACACCCAGGAGGACCCGTGGGCTCGCTTCGCACGCGAGCACGACCTCGAGTCGATGGTCCCCGGTGAGGTCACGAAGCTCGTCCCGTTCGGCGCCTTCGTCAAGGTCGCCGATGGCATCGAGGGGCTCGTCCACATCTCGGAGCTGTCCGACCAGCACGTCGAGGCCCCGGAGGCCGTCGTCAACGTCGGCGACAAGGTCGAGGTCCGCGTCATCGACGTCGACAGCGTCCGTCGCCGTGTGAGCCTGTCGATGAAGCAGCCGGGTGCGGCGAGTGCCGCGCCGGCGGCGGCGGCGCCGGTCGAGGAGGAGGCCCCGCAGGCCGCCTACACCTCCGGCGACGACGACACGGGCGGCACGAGCACGATGGCCGCAGCGCTGGCGCAGGCAGGTCTCGCCTCGAGCGCACCTGCTGCGCCCGAGCCCGCGGCAGCCGAGCCCGTGGCAGCCGAGCCCGCGGCAGCCGAGGAAGACGCCGAGCAGGCCTGAGGGGCCCTCGCCGGGCCGGGAGACCGTCCGCGTGCGTGTCGTCGGAATCACGGGCGGCATCGGTAGCGGGAAGTCGGCGCTCTCAGCCGCGTTCGCGCGGCTCGGCGTCCCGGTGGTCGACGCGGACACGGTCGCACGACGCTGCGTCGAACCGGGGTCGCCCGGGCTGGCCGCCGTGGTCGACCGCTTCGGGACGGACGTGCTC
>JAURQY010000060.1 GCA_030835875.1 Nitriliruptorales bacterium
GAGGAGGTCCCCCTCCGCATGCTCGTCGTTCCGGTCGGTGACGCGCGCGACACGGGGTTCGCGCTCCAGGTCGCCCGGCCGATCGACGAGGTCGAGAACGTCATCGGCGTGCTCCGTCGCAGGACCGCGCTGCTCACCCTCCTCGGTGCTGCCCTCGCCGCCCTCGCTGCGTGGACCGTCGCGGGCCGGTCGATCCGACCGGTGAGCGAGCTGACCCACGCCGTCGAGGAGGTCCGCGGCGGGCGTGACCTCGCGCGACGGGTCCCCGTGCCCGAGGGGGACGACGAGGTCGCGCGGCTCGCCCGTGCGTTCGACGCGATGCTCGGCCGGCTCGAGGACTCCCGCATCGCGCAGGACCGGCTCGCCGCCGACGCGTCCCACGAGCTGCGCACCCCGCTGACGAGCCTGCGCACCAACATCGAGGTGCTCGCCGCCGACGCGGAGCGGCTCGCGCCCGCCGACCGGGCGCAGCTGACCGAGGACGTCGTCGGTCAGCTCGATGAGCTGACCGCGATGGTCGAGGGGCTCGTCACGCTCACGCGCATCGACACCGATCCGGCGGCACGCGGCACGGTCGACGTCGACGCGGCCGTGCGGGACGTCGTCGATGCGGCCGGTCGGCGCTACCCGGCGCGCGCCGACGACCTGGCGCTCGTCGTCGAGACCGCACGCGCCGACGTCGATGGCGACGCGCGCGAGCTGACCCTCGCTGTGTCCGCGCTCGTCGACAACGCGGTGAAGTACGCACCGGACGGACCCATCGAGGTGCGCGTCACGGACGGCGCAGCTGGCGAGACCGTACGCATCAGCGTGACCGACCGCGGGCCGGGCGTGGACCCCGACGCGCTCCCACACCTGTTCGAGCGTTTCTACCGCGCGCCAGCGGCGCGGTCGGCGCCCGGTGCGGGTCTCGGCCTCGCGCTCGTCGAGCGCGTCGCGCTCGCGCACGGCGGCCGGGTCGCAGCCGCCCCCGTCGAGCCGCACGGGCTCAACGTGACGATGGAGCTCCCGGTCCGCGTCGACGGCCGCTGATCGCGGACCCGAGCAGCAGCGCGGAACCCACCACCACGAGCGTCGCCGGGATCAGCACGCCGAGGTCGACACGTCGGGCGAGGCCGGGGTCGAGCAGGCCGACGACGGCGATCACGACGAACAGCGCGCCGAGCGCGAGGGCGGTCGGGTCGAAGGGGGGTCGCTGCGGGGTCTTCGTCGCACCCATGGCGCTGCCCTCCTCGTCGCGGCCGCTCGGCGAGCCACTCATCGGGACACCGTCACGACGCCGAGCCCCTGCTCGATGGTGAGGAGGAGGCGGCCCCCGTCCGGCGACGTGCCGGGGACCGTGACGGCTGCGGACCGGCCGATCCCTTCGGAGCCCGCGTCGAGCAGAGCGATCTCGCCGACCCCGAGCGTGACGGCGATCTCGACGGTCACGGTCTCGGGGACGTACACGGTGAGCTCGCCGAAGCCGTGCACGATCACGAGCTCCGTCGTCCCGGCGCTCGCGAACCCTGCGACGAGGTCGGGGGAGCGGAGGTCGATCACCGTCTCACCGAGTCCTGTCGCGAACACTCGGGGGAGTTCATCGAGGGTCGTGGGTCGCTCGTTGACCGTGCCGACGCCGCTGGCGGCGACGTCCTCGGACCAGTCGATGGAGGTGCCGACAGTCGCCTGCCAGTTGGCCGTGACCAGCACGACCGGGGCGAGCACCAGGCCGGCCGCGATGAGTCCGCGGCCTCGGCCTCGGGACGCGCCGACGACGAGCCCGGCGCCGACGACCAGGAGAGCGCCGGCGAGCGCGCGCAGCAGCGTGAGGCCGGTGACGCCGACGGAGCCGAGCAGCCACACACCGCCGAGTGTGACGAGCGCGAGTCCGAGCGTCACCGGTGCGACGCGTGAGCGGGAGCGCGCCTCGCGGAGCGTCGCCGAGCGCGCCTCGAACGCCTCCGCTCGTTGCCCCACCTCCTCCGACCAACGCTCGATGCGCTCCTCGAAGGCGCCGCCATCGGGGGTACGCGGTGCCGCACGAGGGACCTCAGGACTGACGTCCGCACGACGGCCCGACCGGAGGATCAGCGCGCCGATCCCGATCAGGACGATCGGGAGGAGGACCTCGCGCGGTGTGACCCACGTGACACGCGTGGCCGACGGGCCGTCCATGCCATCGATCAGGGCGAGGCCGCCGATGCTGATGAGCGCGACACCGATCCAGAACGCCGGGCCACGGGTCGGATCGCGGTGACCGGCGGCGCCGTCGCCAGGTGCCTCCGTCCGTCCTCCCGCGTCCCGGTCGTCCCCCTCAGGGATGACGAGCCACGCGGCGAGGTAGAGGAGCACACCGAAACCGCCACCGAGCAGCGTCAGGGCGGCGAACGTGAGCCGCACCCAGACGACATCGACTCCGAGGAATCGAGCGAACCCGGCGGCGACTCCGCCGACCATCCCGTTCGCGGTGTCGCGGCGGACCACGCGCTGCGTGCGGCCCGACATGGTCGCTCCGGGCGGGGGCGGCGTGGGCGGCGGCGTGTGCGGCTCACCGCTCGGCGGCGGTGCTTGTGGGGTCGGCTCCTGGTCGTCCATGAGGTCGAGGATGGCATCACCCGGCGGCCGTCGTCGTGGGACTTCCGTGCCCGGTCGTCCGCCGAACGGCACCTGACGTCCCGCCCCGCGTCTCAGGCGCCGTGCGTCTCGACCCACGCGGTGCCCTCGGGACAGGACGGCTGCCACGGGCAGTGACGGCAGCCCTCCGCCGGGACGGGCGTGAACTCGCTGTCCTGCGCGATGGCGCGCGCCGCGTCCCGCACGCGCTGCTCGGCGCGAGCCATCTCGGCCTCGTCGAGCCGCACGCTGACCGACTCGGGGCCGGTGGGGTAGTGGTGGGTCGCGACGATGCCGGTCGCATCGCGGAACCGTGCGCGGGCGAGCCGCCCGTAGAGGTTGAGCTGGAAGTCGTCGTGGAGCTCGTCGGGGGTCGCACGCCGTGACGTCACCTTGTGGTCGACGAGCTCGATGACACCGTCGGGACGTTCGAGCACGAGATCGACGAACCCGATGATGCGGTGCTCCTGGTCGATGCGGCCGCGCAGCGCCTCCTCGACGCCGACGGGGCGGGGGAGCGGCAGGTCCGCGTCGTGGTCGACCGCTCCGTCGCGCACGGCGTCGACCTCGAGCGCACGGGTGACGACGTCGACCGCGCGCGCACGCTCATCCTCGAGTCCCTCCGCGGCCAGCGCCACGTCGAGTGCGGCGAGTGCTGCGTCGAGATGTGCGGAAACGGGCACGTCGACCGGCGCATCCATCGCCGCCTTCCACGCGGCCTCGAGCGCCGCGTGCACCACCGTCCCGAAGCGCCACGACGGCGGGACGGGTCGGTCCTTCGGACGCTTCTCGACGTAGCCGAAGCGGTAGCGGCGCGGGCACGCCTCGTACTCGCGCGTGGACGACACGCTGTGCCACCGCACCATCACTGGCCCCGATCGAAGTCCGCTGATCGCACCCTTCCCACCACCGTAGTCGTGGCTCCCGACGTGCGACCTACGCTGCGCGGCATGCGTCGTCCCGTGATCCTGCTCCCACCCTCCAAGGGCAAGGCCGCCGGGGGGAGCGGTCGCGCGTACAGCCGCACCCTCGCCCGCCAGCCGCTCGCAGCGCCCCGTCGCGAGGTGCTCGAGGCGGCGATCGCATCCGCTGCGGAGCGCGACGACGCTGTCCTCGCGCGGCGCTGCGGCGTCGCGGAGCGGGACGCGACGGACGCACGCCGGATGCTGCGCGACCTCGCCGATGCGCCGACGATGCCGGCACATCTGCGCTACACCGGCATCGTGCACGGAAACGCGGGTCTCGCGGCGGTCGATCCGGACGACGCATCCGCGGACGTGCGCATCGTGTCGGCGCTCCTCGGGCTCGTCGCACTCGACGAGCCCGTCCCCGCCTACCGCCTCGAGTTCACCGCGACGCTCCCCGGCATCGGCGGCCTCGCCACCTTCTGGCGTGACCGCGTCTGCGAGGAGCTGCTGCACGTCGCGGGTGGTGCGCGCGTGTGGGACCTGCTGCCCGCGGAGCATGCGCGCATCTGGCCCGATGGGCTGCGCGACGAGCTCGACGTCGTCGGCGTCCGCTTCGTGCGATCCGACGGTCGGGCCGCGAACGCCGCCCGGACCAAGGTCGCGAAGGGCCTGCTGACCGCGCACCTGCTCGCCACGCCACGCAGCACGGCCTCCGCGGTCGTGCGCGCGGTCGCGGCGGCGCGCACGAAGGGTGCGCCGGGTCCGCTCGGCCCCGGCTGGGAGGCCGCGCAGGACGCGGGAGGGCTCGTCGCGACCTACGTCGGTGAGTAGCCTCCCCGCGACTCGGAGAGGACCCTGCGCGTGAGCGACGTCATCGGCATCATCGGCGGGACGGGCCCCCACGGGCATGGCCTCGCGCTGCGGCTGCGGGAGGCCGGCCACCGCATCCTGCTCGGTTCGCGCGACGCCGTACGCGCGGCGGAGGTCGTCGCCGAGCTGCCGGCACCGGTCGCGCCGGGCGGCGGCACGATCGAGGGCGTCGACAACGACCGTGCCGCCCGCGAGGGTGACCTCGTCATCGTCACGACCCCGTGGGACGGCTTCGAGGGTGTCGGTGCGGCGCACGCCGGCGCGCTCGCGGGCAAGGTCGTCGTGAGCTGCGCGAACCCGCTGCAGTTCGTCGGTGGTGGTCCGATGCCGGTGCGCCTGCCCGACGGTTCGGCGGCCGAACTGCTGCAGCGGCTGTGCCCCGAGGCGCGCGTCGTCAGCGGCTTCCAGAACGTGTCGGCCGTGAAGCTCGGGAAGCTCGACGCGGCGGTCGAGGGTGACGTGCTGCTGTGCGGTGACGACGAGGACGCGGTCGCACGGGTGGCGGCACTCGTCACCGACATCCCGACGCTCCGGCCGATCAACGCCGGGCCGTTGCGGCTCAGCGCCGTCGCCGAGGACCTGACGGCGCTGCTGATCAGCGTCAACCGCCGCTACCGCACCAACGCGAGCATCGTCGTGACCGGCGTCGCCACGGGGGTCGACGGCGGCGAGGGGTGAGCGGCGTGGGCGACACGACCGTGCTCGCCGAGGCCGCCCGACGCCGGACCTTCGCGATCATCTCCCACCCGGACGCCGGGAAGACGACGCTCACCGAGAAGTTCCTCCTCTACGGCGGCGCGATCCAGCAGGCCGGTGAGGTCCGCCAGCGTCGCGACACGCGCGCGACGTCGTCGGACTGGCTCAAGCTCGAGCAGCAGCGCGGCATCTCGGTGTCGTCGTCGGTGATGCGCTTCGAGCACGACGACCACGTGCTCAACCTGCTCGACACGCCCGGCCACCACGACTTCTCCGAGGACACCTACCGCGTGCTGTCCGGCGTCGACTCGGCCGTCATGGTCATCGACGCGGCACGGGGTGTCGAGCCGCAGACGGAGAAGCTGCACGCGGTGTGCCGGCGCCGCGGCACGCCGGTGCTCACGTTCGTGAACAAGATGGACCGCTCCGCACCCGAGCCGCTCGAGATCCTCGACGATCTCGAGGCGAAGCTCGGCATGGATCCGCGCCCCGTCACCTGGCCGGTGCACGACGCCGGTCGGTTCCTCGGCGTCATCGACCGGCGCGACGGCACCTTCCACCGGCTCGAGGGCACGGGCCGGGGCCGCACGACCGGCGTCGAGTCGACCGAGCGCTGGGAGGACGTCCGCAGCGAGCTGCCCGCGGCGTCGGTGCGCTCGGCGGAGGAGGAGCTGGAGCTGCTCGACTCGCTCGGCCGCAGCGTCGGCGACTCGCTCACCGCCGACTACCTCGACGGGACCGCGACGCCGGTGTTCTTCGGCTCCGCACTCGTCAACTTCGGCGTGCGGCTGCTCCTCGATGCGGTCGTCGCGCTCGCTCCCGCCCCGTCCGCCCGTCCGACCGTCGACGGCGACGAGCGGGCGCTCGACGCACCGTTCAGCGGGTTCGTGTTCAAGGTGCAGGCGAACCTCGACCCGCGCCACCGCGACCGGCTCGCGTTCGTGCGCATCTGCTCGGGGCGCTTCGAGCGCGGCAC
>JAURQY010000061.1 GCA_030835875.1 Nitriliruptorales bacterium
GACCGGCCGGGGGCTCCCCTCAGCTCGTCACGGTGAGGACCAGCAGGAACGCGAGACCGAAGCGTGCGACGACGCTCAGATAGCGCCGGCGGCTCGGGCGCTCGCGCCGCCACTCCGCGCGGCCGAGGCCCAGGAGTCCGACGAACCCAGCGACGACCAGCAGCAGCGCGGTCGCGACGACGACCAGCCGCCAGAGGATCGCCGCCTCAGGCACCGACCGTCCCGCTGGCCCTCACCATCATCATCGTCCCGGGCCGGTAACCGGCGGCGGCCAGGAACGCGACCCCACCCTCGTTGCTCGCGTTGACCGCGACCTCAAGGACCGGGACCCGGGTGTCCGACGCCCACGCCTCGATCGCCGCGAGGAGCGCCGCCCCGGTCCCCCGCCGTCGTCCGACGGCGCGCGTGAAGATCGGGCCGATGGTGCAGCCCTCGGGCCGCAGGGTCCCCGCCGCGTACCCGAGCGTCTCCCCCGAGGAGCCGTCCTCGGCGAGCCAGAACACGCCGCCCTGCGGCAGCGGCGGCGAGGTCGGCCGGCCGAAGCGCTCCTCCTGCTCCGCGAGGTATTCGGTGGCGAGCGGCCGCACCTCCTCGATGCGGGCACGGCGGATCCGCACCTCACTCATCGCACCACCACCAGGTCGCGCGGGACGACGTTCAGCACCTCGACCCCCTCCTCCGTGACGACGACGATGTCCTCGATACGCGCACCGAAGCGGCCATCGAGGTAGAAGCCCGGTTCGACCGAGAACGCCATCCCCGGGACGAGCGCGACGGTCGAACCTCCGAGGATCCACGGCTCCTCGTGCGTCTGCGTCCCGATGCCATGTCCCGTCCGATGCACGAAGGCATCGCCGAGGCCGGCCTCGGCGAGCACGTCGCGTGCGGCCGCGTCGACCTCACCGGCCGTCGCGCCGGGCCGGACGGCCGCGACGGCCGCCGCCTGTGCTCGCTCGAGCACCGCGTAGGGAGCGAGGAATTCGGGAGGTGCGTGACCGACGGCGTACATGCGCGTCATGTCGGAGCAGTAGCCGTCGAGGACGCCGCCGATGTCGACGACGACGACGTCGCCCTCCTCGATGGTCCGCGGACCGGGCTCATGGTGTGGCGAGGCGGCGTTCGGTCCGGACGCCACGATGACGAAGCTGACCTCGTCGTGCCCGTCACGGATCATCGTCGCGAGGTCCGCCGCGACCGCCTGCTCGGTGCGCCCGGCGCGCAGGACCTCGGGCACCCGACGATGGACCGCGTCGATGGCCGCAGCGACCGCTCGCAGGCGGACGAGCTCCTCCGCATCCTTCACCACACGCTCGGGACCGATGATGTCCGACGCCACGGCCCACCGATGGTCCGGGAGCGCACGCTGGATGCCGAGCGTGAACGACGTCCACATCGTGTCCCCGAGCGCGACCACCGAACCAGGAGCGCCACCGATCCGGTCGGCGGCGAGGACCAGCGCATCATCGTGCTCGCCGTAGGTCACGACCGCGAGGTCATCGAGCAGGACCTCGCCCTGCACGCGTGCGCGCTCGAGGAGCGGGGCGACGATCGTCGCAGGGCCGTCCGCGCGGACGATGAGCAGCGTCGGGCGCTCGAGCGCGAGCGCGTCGTAGCCGGTCAGGTACGTGAGGTCGGCTCCCGGCGCGACCACGAGCGCGTGGACGTCCAGTGCTGCGAGGCGGGCCTGGACCCGCGCGATGCGTCGGGCGTGGCGCTCCATCGGACAGCTCCGTTCCGCGCGCCGGGGGCGCTCGTCAGACCTTCAGCGACAGCACTCGTGGGAGGACGTCGAAGGTGGCCGGGGTCGTCCCGAGGAGCTCCCCGTCCGCCTCGATGGCGAGCGGTCCGTCACCCTCGACGGCCACGGTAGCGCTGGGCCAGGCACGCACGTCCGGCCGAGCGAGATGGGAACCGTCGCGGAGCTGGCGCGCCGCTCGGAGCACGTCGGTGACGGTCCCTCCCCAGGCCTGGACGTCGAAGCGGCCATCGTCCGGCAGCGAGCGCGGTGCGACCTTCATCCCCCCGCCGAAGAACTGGCCGTTCGCGATGACGACGTTCGACAGCTCCCCCTCGTGGACACCACCGTCATGACGGACCGTCATCGGGACGCGCCGGAAGCCGCCCCAGGCCGCGACGATGCCCATGCGGTAGCGACGCTCGCCGAGCCGTCGGGGAAGCCGCATGGCGGCCCGTGCGACCGCACCACCGAAGCCGACCTCGGCGATATTGGCGAACGTCCGCACCGTCGGTCGGCCGTCGGCGTCGAGCAGTGCCACCCGACCCACGTCGATCCTGGTGACGTCGGCGCTCGCGAGATGCTGCGCGAGCACCTCAGGCGGACGGTCGAGGCCGAACGTGCGCACCAGGTCGCAGCCACTGCCCGCGGGGACCACGCCGAGGACAGGGTCCTGACCGCGCATCAGCCCGGACCCTGCGTCGACCATCCCGTTCACCACCTCGTGCACCGTCCCGTCCCCGCCCACGGCGACGACGAGGCGACGCCCCGCATCGACGGCGTCACGGGCGATGCGCGTCGCGTCGCCCGGCCCTGCGGTCGTCGCGACGTCCGGGGCGATCCCCCGGGCCCGGAGCGCTGCGACCAACCGGTCGAGCACGTCACGGGTGCCGTGGCCCGCGCGGGGGTTGACGATGACGAGCATGCGGCCGAGCGTCGGATGTTCCATCGGCCTCTCCCCCGTGACGCGGGGAGCCTAGGCGCGAGGCCCGCTCAGGCGTCGACGATGCCGCGCCGCAGTCCACGGAGCGCGTCGTCGAGCGACGCACGGCGTTCCCCGTCGCTGACATCCCGCAGCTGACCGAGCAGGTCGATGACCTGCTTGACGTTGCGCACGAAGTCGCCGCCGGAGACCTCGAGGTCACCCACCGCCTCCTCGAGCGTCGCGCCCTGCGCCCAGCGGACCACGGGTGCGACGAACCCGGCGTCGAGGTCACGGAGCGGCGTGATGCCCACCGCCTCCTCGTCGAGGCGGATCCCCTCCGCGAGGCGGCCGATGTCCTCGGCGAGCGTGTCGAGGCGCGCGTTCGTGAGCCGCTCCGGTGGCGGCACGTCGTCCCGCCGCGACTCGTGGACGAGGAGCGCAGCGACGCCGGCGAGGTCAGAGGGGCCGAGGCCGTCGAGCATCCCCGCGAGCAGCAGCTCGGCGACGAGCAGGTCGACGTCCGCATAGATGCCGGCGAGCACGCGTCCGCGCTCGCTCACGCGGGGCGGGTCGCCGACGAGATGCCCGCGCCGGACGAGCACGACGGCGAGCTGATGGAACCGTCGGACGAGGGATCCGGAGCGCTGCTCCACGGAGATGCGCAGCCGGTCGAGCTCCCCCGTGCTCCGGTCGAGCACGCGCTGCCGGGCCTCATGTGCCGCGCGGTCCGGGCAGGCGTGGCACGGATGCGCGGCGAGCTCGCGGCGCAGACCATCGATGCGTGCGCGCTCGGTCGTGGCCCGGGGCCCGCCACGCCGCCGCCCACCTCGACCCGCAGCGCGTTCGTGCGCGGTCAGCTCGAGGCGGATGCGCCAGTAGGAGCCCCAGTCCCCCGCGTCGCAGACGACGGGCGGCTCAGGATCACCGGCCGCCGCCTCGAGGTCGGCGAGACGTCGCGCGTCGCGCGCGACCTCCGCGTCCGTCTCGAACTGCGCGAAGGATGCACGCAGGACCCGCTCGGCCCGCTCGACGTCGTGACGGCGGAGCAGGTTCACGACCATGTTGTAGGACGGTCGGAACGAGCTGCGTAGCGGGTAGCTGCGGGTCGCGACGAGGCTCGCGACCTGGCGGAAGTCCACGCTGCGCTGATGCAGCACGACCGCGTGCCCGATGGTGTCGATGCCGCGCCGGCCCGCGCGACCGGTGAGCTGCGTGTACTGCCCGGGCGTGAGGAGCACGTGCGACTCGCCGTCGTACTTCTCGAGGCGTTCGATGACGACCGACCGCGCGGGCATGTTGATGCCGAGCGCGAGCGTCTCGGTCGCGAAGACGAGCTTCAGGAGCCCCTGCTGGAACAGCGACTCGATGATCTCCTTGAACAGCGGCACGAGCCCCGCATGGTGCGCCGCGATGCCGTCGAGCAGCGACCGACGCCAACGGCTGAGCCCCAGCACCTCGAGGTCCTCGACGGGCAGCTCCCAGAGCCGCTCGTCGACAGCGGCCGCGATGCGCTCCCGCTCCTCGTCGGTGGTGAGACGGATCCGTCCCTGGCGCAGCTGCGCCACCGCGTCGTCGCACCCCTGGCGGGAGAACACGAACACGATGGCCGGGAGCCAGCCGCGACGAGCGAGCTCGGCGGCCACCTCCTCGCGCGACGGCCAGCGCAGGCGGCCACCGTCGCGCACACGCCGACCCCGTCGGTCGACGACACGGCGTCGGCTGCGCTGCTCGAGCATCAGGACCTCCGGATTCGGCACACCGGCCCGGGCCTGCGCAGCGAGCTCGCGACGTGATGCGTCGGAGGAGTTGCGTGACACCTTGAAGGTGTCATGGATGCGGTCGTTCACGTAGTAGTGGTGCTGCAGCGGGACCGGGCGCCGCTCCTCGAGGACGAGGGCGCAGTCGCCGCGGACCAGCGCGAGCCACGCACCGAAGTCCTCCGCGTTGGAGACGGTCGCCGACAGCGCAGCGATGCGCACATGGCGCGGGAGCTGGATGATGACCTCCTCCCACACGGCACCCCGCTCGCGGTCGGCGAGGTAGTGCACCTCGTCGAGCACGACGTAGCGAAGCCGGCCGAGGACCTCGTCGTCCTCGTAGATCATGTTGCGCAGGATCTCGGTCGTCATCACGACGATGGGTGCGCGCCCGTTGATGCTCCGGTCACCCGTGAGGAGTCCGACGTTCGCGTCACCGTGCCGCGCGCACAGGTCGCGGTACTTCTGGTTGGACAGGGCCTTGATGGGCGTCGTGTAGAAGGTCGTCCCCGCACCGTCGAGCGCATGCGCGCACGCGAACTCACCGACGACCGTCTTCCCCGCGCCCGTCGGTGCAGCGACCAGCACGTCGCGCCCGGCGAGCAGATGCGTGATGGCCTCGCGCTGGAAGCCGTCGAGCGCGAACGGGAGACCCGCAGCGAAGTGGTCGAGCTCCCGAGGTCCGTCCTGCTCGCTCATCCGATGAGCTCGGCGAGCGACGGCAACGCCGGGGGGACCACGAGCCGCCGGCGCTCACCACGGAGATCGTCGACCGATGCTGCGACGGCGAGCGATGTCTGCTCGGCGCGCAGCCGGAGCCGCACCGCCTGCGCGAGCTGCTCCTCCCTCGCGGCGCCCGGCGGGAGTGCCGCGGCCCGCGCGATCGCATCCACGGCGTCGCGCGACAGCGTGACGACGACCACCGCCTGCCGCTGCACCGCCCGGGCATCCCCGGGCAGGTCGACGCCGACCATCCTCACGAGCAGGGTCTCATGCGTCTGCGCCCACGCGGCGATGGTCCCCTCTGCCGGTCCCGCGCCCTCCTCACGGAACACCCGCAGCGCATCGGCGATCGGGACGCCTCCGTCTCGACCGGCGGTCCAGACCGCATCGAGCTCGCCGAGCAGTGGTGCGACGTCCTGCTCGAAGGCCTCGGCCGCATCCTCCCCGGGTGCCCCCGATCCCGGGGGTCCGGCGAGCACACCGACGAGGAATGCGACGAGGACGAGGATGAGCACCCGCGTACGGCGTCGGCGCGGGTCGTCGAGCCGAAGGACCCGCGGGACCTGAGGTCGGGGGACGCGCTGTCTCACGTCGACCCCTGCCGACGCCGCCGCGACCGCTCGACGATGACCGCGAAGCCGATCGCGAGCTCGTAGAAGAGCAGCATCGGCCCGGCGACGAACAGCAGCGTGACCGCGTCCCCCGTCGGCGTGATGATCGCCGCCGCGATGACGTTGATGACGACCGCATAGCGACGGAAGTCGCGCATCCCGCGGGCCGAGAGCACACCCGTCAGCACGAGGAACGCGAGCACCAGTGGCAGCTCGAACACCACACCGAAAGCGAGTCCCATCGTCAGGAGGAAGGAGAGGTACTCGCGAGCACCGAGCAGCGGCGAGATCCCGTCACCCCCGAGATCGAGGAGGATGCCGAGACCGCGCGGCACGATCCACGCCGCGAAGGCGATCCCTGCGGCGAACATCACCTGGCTGAGGAGCACGAACGGCAGCAGAGCGCGACGCTCCTGGCGTGTCAGCCCGGGGCGGACGAACCGCCACACCTGGTAGAGGAGCACAGGGGCTGCGACGACGATCCCGAGGACCGCTGCAGTGCGCAATCGGACGAAGAACGGATCGAGGGGGCTGAGCACGACGAGATCGCATCGGTCCGTCGATCCGACGGCCTCGCAGTACGGGGCGAGCAGGAGGCCGAGGCCGACGGGGAACACCGCGTAGCCGGCGACCGCACCGACCACCAACGCGCCCCCAGCGCGCAGGAGGCGGGAGCGGATCTCCCGAAGGTGTTCTGCGAGCGGCATCTCACCGCGGCGACGGAGCCCTCCCGACGCGGAGGTCGAGTCCCCGTCGGTCACGCCGTCCCATCGCTCCCGTCGGGCCGCGCTGCGTCGGCGTCGTCATCGGAGGCGGACGCCTTGCGCAGCTCCTTCACGGACCGACCGAGTGAACGTGCGAGTTCCGGCAGTCGGCGCGAGCCGAACAGGAGCAGCACGATGAGGAGGATGATGAGCAGCTCGGAACCGCGTGGCAACGACATCTCAGCCTCCTGCACGAAGGACAACGGTCACCCGGTCCTCAGGCCGACCGTGCCAACGCCTCCTGCGTGAGGGACCGTACCCGCTCGCGGAGTCCATCGGGGCGGAGAACCTCCGCACCGCCAGCCGTCATGAGCACGAGCCGGGCGAGCCACTCCTCGCTCCCCGTCCTGAGGTGGACGCGCAGTGACCCGTCCTCCCCCTCCTGGACGACCTCGTCCGCCTGGACGGCATCGAGCAGCCAGCCGGCCGCCGACACGAGTCGGAGCTCCACCTCGACGTCGCCCTCGCCGGGCGCGTACGCCGGGCGTGGGAGCTCCGCCGGAGGGCGGCTCTCCGCGGGCTCGTCCGTCCTCTCGAGGGATGCCAGCCGATCGAGACGGAACATGCGCGCCTCCCCCGGTCCCGTGTCGAGGCCGTGCAGGTACCAGGCGCCCTCATGCAGTTCGAGGACCCACGGCTCGACGGTGCGCTGCTGCGGGGAGCGATCGTCGCGCCCGCGGTACTCGAAGCGCACGCGCCGACCTTCCGCGATCGCAGCGCGCAACCGCAGGACGACATCGTCCGGTTCGGCGTCGAGCACCGTGACCGCACCTGCCGCGACACCGAGTGCGGCATGGAGCTTCGTGATCGCTGAGCGCAGGCCAGGGACCTCGCTGCCGACGACACGTTCGGCCGCCGTGGCCATGAGGAGCAGGCGGAGGATCTCCGGCGCGGTAGGCCGCATCGGATAGCGGAGCTCGTCGGCCATGCGCACGGTGACATGGTCCCCGAGGATCGTGACGTCGAAGAGCGCACCACCGCCGAGCCCGGGCAGCCCACAGAAGTCCAGGTGCTCGAGCTCGGCGCGCACGGTCGCCACGTCGGTCGCGAACGCTTTCGCCGTCTCCTCCAGGCTCGCCCCGGGACGCTCGATCAACCACGGCACGAGCGTCAGCATGCGGACGACGTCCGGTTGGACACGCGTGCGACTCATGCGGCACCTCCGCCATGCGCGTCGAGGACCGCCCTGAGCGCATCCCGCACGCCCGCACGAAGCGTGTCCGGGGAACGCACTGCAGCGTCCGGAGCGATCCCGAGGAGCCAGGCGCGGTCGCGGACAGGGTCGACGCCGGCGAGCGTCATGCGCCGCACGCCGACCTCATGCTCGCCCTCCGCGGGCCCGTCATCGACGGCACCGCGCGCAGCGAGCGCCCAGATCCCCTCGGGTCCGACGTCGAGCAGCACGTCGATGGGCGACACGTCAGGTCCGGAGACGACGGCACCGAGGTCGAGCCCGTCCGGGACGTCGAACGTCCCCGCCTCGTCGGAGACCGTGAGGTCGTCCAGCATGCGGTCGGTGCGGAAGCCGCGCAGACCGTCGCGGTCGTGATCGCGCCCGATGAGGTACCAGGCGCGCCGGCGGCGGACGATGCCGTACGGATCGACGGTGCGCTGCCCGACCCGACCGTCGGCGGTCCGGTAGGAGAAGCGCACGACCCGCCGCTCGACGATGGCGGGCGCGAACGCGTCGACGTCGGTGACCGGAAGACCGACGCGCGTGGGCGGCGCATCGATCGGCGTCGGGTCGGGAGCGCGCGCAGCGACCTTTGCGAGCGGGAGGGCACCGAGCTCGGAGCCCCCGACGAGATCGACCGCCAGCGCGAGTGCCGCGACCTCCTCCGCGTCGAGGTCGACACCTCGCAGCTCGTACGTCCTTCGGTCGATCAGGTAGCCGGGATCCTCCATGCCGAAGTCCTGCCGCGTCTCGACGGGGATGCCGAGCGAGCGCAGCGTCTCCTTGTCACGCTCGAACATCCGGCGCGCGGAGGCGGGGTCGGCCTGCGGGTAGTACCCCGTCCGACGCCGGAGCTCCTCGAACGTCATCGGACGTCTCGTCTCGAGCAGCGCGATCGTCAGGTTGACGAGCCGCTCGACGGCCGGCATCCCCATCGCAGCCCTCCCCTCGTGCCCTCGTGCTTCGGTACGGACCCGGAGCCTCCGCCCCGGTCAGACCGGCGTCGCAACCATCTCCTCGATGAGTCGATCGACCCGTTCATCCTCCCAGATGAGCGGGTCCTTGCACATGACCGTCCGCTGGACCTCGCCGTTGAGCTTTAGGTGGACCCAGTCGACGGTCACGTCCCTCCCCGCGGCACGCGCGGCCCGGAGGAACCGTCCCCGGAGCGCGGCACGCGTGCGGGGCGGTTCCGCCATCGCCCGGTCGACCGCCGCCTCGTCGACGAGCGACATCATCCGACCGGAGCGCACGAGCCGCGGATGGAGCCCGGTCACCGGCGCGACCTCGTGGTAGGCGAGGTCGAGCATGGCGACCCGTGCGTCGTCGAGCGCGA
>JAURQY010000062.1 GCA_030835875.1 Nitriliruptorales bacterium
TGGAGGAGGCGGACGCCAAGCTCGTCGAGATGGAGGAGGCGAAGCGGGCCTTCGAGTCGAGTCTGGGCGACGCGCGAGGCGAGGCCGCCCGGATCCTCGACGAGGCGAAGACCGACGCCGAGTCCAGCCGCGAGGCGATCCTCGAGAGCGCCCGCGAGGAGGCGCAGCGCATCATCGAGCGCGCGAACACCGACGCGAACGCCGAGCGGGTCCGCCTGCTCGAGGAGCTGCGCGGCCAGGTCGGCGCGCTCTCCGTCCAGCTCGCGGAGCGCATCGTCGAGCGTGAGCTCGACGCGTCGACGCACGCCGGTCTCGTGGACGAGTACATCCAGCGCCTCGCCGCGCACAACTGAGGGGCACCCCGATGTCGACCGGAACCGCGCAGGCCTACGCGCAGGCGGTGCACACCATCGCCGCGGCGGAGGGCGCGCTCGACGTCGTCGAGGCGGAGCTCGCATCCATCGCCGAGGTGGTCGCCGCCGACCCGACGGTCCTGCAGCGCCTGTCCGACCGGCAGCTCCCTGTCGAGCAGCGCATCCGGCTGCTTGACGGTGGAGTGCTCGCCACGGCGCACCCCGCAACGCGGGCGGCACTCGCGATGCTCATCGGGGCCGAGCGCATCGGTCATCTCCGGGACGTCGCGACGGCGCTCTCCGAGCGCTCGGCGGCTGATGTCGGGCGCACGTACGCCGAGGTCCAGGTCGCGCAGCCGCTGACCGAGGCGCAGACGACCGCGCTGCAGGCCGCGCTCGAGCGGGCGACGGGGGCCGAGCTGACCATGCGGGTCGTCGTCGACCCGTCCGTGGTCGGCGGGGTCCGCGCCCGGATCGGTGACACCGTCATCGATGGCTCCGTCGCACGGCGCCTGTCCCAGCTCCGCACCCGCATCAACGGCTGATCCGAACACCGACGCGAACCACACGACGTCAAGGACGACGAGATGGCTGACTTCACGATCCGCGCGGAGGACATCTCCGACGCGATCTCCCGCATGCTCGAGGGCTTCGAGCCCGACGTGGCGGCCGAGCAGGTCGGACGCGTCGTCGAGACCGGTGACGGCATCGCCCGCATCACCGGCCTCCCGGGGACGCTCGCGAACGAGCTGCTCGACTTCGGCACCGACAGTGAGGGCAACGAGGTCTTCGGCCTCGCGATGAACCTCGACGAGCACGAGATCGGCGCCGCCGTCTTCGCGTCCGCCTCTCGCCTCCAGGAGGGCCAGACGGTCCGCCGCACGGGCAAGGTGCTCTCGCTCCCTGTCGGTGACGCGATGCTCGGTCGTGTGGTCGACCCGCTCGGCCGTCCGATCGACGGCCGCGGTCCGCTCGACGCGTCGAAGCTCGACGGCGAGCGCCCGATGGAGGTCCAGGCGCCGGGCGTCGTCGAGCGGCAGCCGGTCGGCGAGCCGCTGCAGACGGGCATCAAGGTCATCGACGTCATGACGCCGATCGGCCGCGGCCAGCGCGAGCTCATCATCGGCGACCGTCAGACCGGGAAGACCGCGATCGCGGTCGACGCGATCATCAACCAGAAGCCGCTGTGGGGCACGCCGGACGCGGTCAAGTGCATCTATGTCGCCATCGGTCAGAAGGGTTCGACCGTCTCCCAGGTCGTCGAGACGCTGGAGAAGGCCGGGGCGATGGCGTACACGACCGTCGTGTCCGCGCCCGCCTCAGCGCCGGCGCCGTTCCAGTACATCGCCCCCTACGCCGGTGCCGCCATCGGCGCGAACTGGATGTACAAGGGCGAGCACGCGCTCATCATCTACGACGACCTCTCGAAGCAGGCCGACTCGTACCGGCAGCTGTCACTGCTGCTGCGCCGTCCGCCGGGCCGTGAGGCGTATCCGGGCGACGTCTTCTACCTCCACAGCCGTCTGCTCGAGCGCGCGGCGAAGCTCTCTGAGGAGCTCGGCGGCGGCTCCATGACGGCGCTGCCGATCGTCGAGACGAAGGCCAACGACGTCTCGGCCTACATCCCGACGAACGTGATCTCCATCACCGACGGGCAGATCTTCCTCGAGACGGACCTCTTCTACCAGGGCGTGCGTCCGGCCATGAACGCCGGCATCTCGGTCTCCCGCGTCGGTGGTGCGGCGCAGCGGCCGGCGATGAAGGCCGTCTCCGGGACCGTCCGGCTCGAGCTCGCCCAGTACCGCGAGCTCGAGGCGTTCGCGCAGTTCGGCTCGGACCTCGACAAGGCGTCGCAGCAGCAGATCGCCCGCGGCCAGCGCGTCGTCGAGATCCTCAAGCAGCCGCAGTACCAGCCGCTGCCGGTCGAGCTGCAGGTCGCCTCGATCTTCGCGGTCACCAACGCCAAGCTCGACGACATCCCGGTCGCCGACGTGCGTCGCTTCGAGTCCGAGCTCCACGAGTTCCTGCGCTCGCGCAGTGCCGGGCTGCTCGCGAAGCTCGCCAAGGAGAAGCTGACCGACGAGCTGCGTGCCGAGCTCTCCGCCGCCATCGACGAGTTCCGTGCCGGCTTCACGCCGTCGGAGCAGACCGTCGTCGAGGCCGAGGACATCGGATGGGACGCGATGTCGGCGGGCGATGAGCAGGACGCTTCGGAGACCGCGGGCGCGCAGGCCTGACCGACCGTCCCTGAGGGGACCGACGCGACGAGAAGGAGGCACTGATGGCTGGGAGTGGTCAGATCCGTCAGCTGCGTCGTCGCATCCGCTCGGTCAAGAGCACCCAGAAGATCACGCGGGCGATGGAGATGATCGCTGCGTCGCGCATCCTCAAGGCGCAGCGCCGGGTGGTCGCGGCGCGGCCCTACGCCGAGCAGATCCGCGAGGTCATCGCCGGGCTCGCCATCGACAACGAGGTGCGTCAGCACCCGCTGCTCCAGGTCCGCGACGTTCACACCGTGGCCGTCGTCATCTGCACCTCGGACCGCGGTCTCGCGGGTGCGTACAACGCGAACGTCCTCAAGGTCGCGGAGCGGACCATCCGCGAGGAGGAGTCCGCCGGTCGCGAGGTCAAGCTCTTCGTCGTCGGGCGCAAGGGCGCGGCCTACTTCGCCTACCGCGGGCGGCGTGCGGAGCGCGCGTGGTCGGGGATCTCCGACACCCCCGACGTCGACAGCGCGGCCGGTGTGGCGGACGCCGTCATGGAGCGCTACGCGTCGGGCGAGTTCGACCGCGTCTGGCTCGTCTACACCGACTTCCGGTCCTCACTCGTCCAGGCGCCCGTACGCATGGAGCTGCTGCCCGTGAAGCCGGCCGAGTTCGAGGGTGGGCGCAAGCTCAACCCCGAGGTCATCTTCGAGCCGAGCGGCGCGGACCTGCTCCAGCGGCTGATCCCGCGCTACGTGGAGTCCAAGGTCTTCCACGGCCTGCTCGAGTCCTCCGCGTCGGAGCACGCCTCCCGGCAGCGGGCGATGAAGTCGGCGACGGAGAA
>JAURQY010000063.1 GCA_030835875.1 Nitriliruptorales bacterium
GATGCCGTCGGCACCGGCGTCGGCGATGCGTCGCGCCATGTTCGCGAACGCCGACCAGTGCGGACCGACCTTCACGGCGATCGGCACGCGGCTCGCCGCACGGACCGCCTCGACGAGCTCGAGCGTCGCCGCGTGCGCGACGGCGGCGAGGTCGTGCGCCTCCTGCGGTGTCGAGGAGGACAGCATGATCCAGCCCGCGGGGCGAACGGCCATGACGTCGGAGTGGTCGCCGAAGATCGAGAGGGCATGGGTTGCGACGGTGCGGGCTGCGACGTGGATCACGGTCGGCGTGAGCTCGCCGGCGATCCTGAACATCTCCGGGATCATCAGGAGCAGCCCCTGCGACGCGGTGAAGGTCACCCCGAGCGAGCCCGCCTGGATCGCACCGTGCAGCGCCCCGGCCGCCCCGGCCTCCGACTGGAGCTGCGAGACGCTCGGGACGACGCCCCAGGCGTTGGTGCGACCCTGCGCCGCCCAGTCATCGGCGTGCTCGCCCATCGGCGACGCCGGCGTGATCGGGTAGATCGCGACCGTCTCGCTCAGGGCGTAGGCCGCACGAGCGGCTGCATCGTTCCCGTCGATGCGCACCACCGGTGTCGCATCGGTACGGGACGCCGGGACGGTCGGTGCGACGGTGGTGGCTGACACGCGCGAGGCTCCTCGCGCCGGGCACGCTCCGTCGCCGGCGCAGGACCACGCTACGGACGACGCCGCTCAGCCCAGCGCGGTCGCTGGTCCCCCATCCGTGTGACCTGCGGCCCCCGAGGCGTGCCCGTCCTCCCCCTCGGACGGTGCGCGTCGCTCGACGCGCACCTCGACGACGCGACGCCCGCGCCGTGCGGTGACGACGAGGGCGAGCCCGTCCACCTCGACCCGGTCCCCGACGCGCGGGAGACGGCCGAGGGTCCCGAGCACGAGCCCGCCGACCGTGTCCCACTCCTCCGCGGGGAGATCGACCTCGAGCGCGGCCCCGAGGTCGGCGACGTGCATGCCGGCGTCGACGCGCCAGCCACCGGTCGCGAGCGGCTCGAGCTGCGGTCGCTCGTCGTCATGCTCGTCGACGATCTCCCCGACGATCTCCTCGAGGACGTCCTCGATCGTGACGATCCCGACGATCTCTCCGTACTCGTCCACGACCAGTGCGAGGTGCACCGCCGCGGCCTGGAGGTCGCGCAGCAGGTCGTCGGCCCGGCGCGAGTCCGGGACGAGGTACGGCTCACGGACGAGGTCCGCCCAGTCCTCGGCTCCGCCGCCGAGCACGCTCGGCTCCTGCCGCATGCGCTTGAGGAGGTCACGCGCATGCACGACACCGTGCATGGCGTCTGGGTCGCCCGGCTCGTGCACCGGGAGCCGTGAGCGCCCGTGCTCGAGGGCGACGTCGACGACATGCGCGAACGACGCGTCCGAAGCGACCGCGATGACGTCCTGGCGCGGGACCATGATCTCGCGGGTCGCCGTCTCGTCGAGCTCGAGGATCGAGAGGATCATCCGGCGCTCACCGACGTCGAGGACCGTGTCCTCCTCGTCGGAACCTGACCGCTCCTCCTCGTCCCCCTCGCCGTCCGGTACCTCGTCCGGCGTCGCCTCGGCGCGGTCGAGCAGGTCGATGGGGCGGGTCACCGCACGGACGACGGCGCGCGCGGGTCGGGCGAGCGCGAGACCGGTGCGCTCGGCACGTCGGCCGAGGAGCGGACGCGCGAGCAGCGGACCGACGACGACCGTGGCGAACAGCGCCGACGCGGCCGCGCCCGGGTCACCGAGCGGGACGGAGATGCCGATCGCGACGGCAGCGAGGATGCTGACGACCGCCGCTGCCCGGTGCGTCGCGAGCGGTCGCTCGGTCAACCACAGCAGTGCGTCGGCGCCCGGCACCTCCTCCTCGGCGAGGCTGAGCGCCCGCACCGCGTCGACCACTCGGACCACGCCGGTCACGGCAGCCGCGAGCACCGCGACGAGGACCGCCGCAGCGGTCACAGCGAGCTCGACCGGACTCATCCCTCGACCACCGCCGCCCTGTGCTGCGCGAGCAGCCGGTCGGTCAGCGCGAACATCTCGCGTTCCTCCTCGGGCTCCGCATGGTCCATGCCCAGGAGGTGCAGGAGCCCGTGGACGGTGAGGAGCTGGAGCTCCGCATGCGCCGCGACCCCCCGCTCGTCGGCCTGACGGTGCGCGACCGTGGGGCAGACGACGACGTCGCCGAGGATGGCCGGTCCCGCCGGCGGCGACTCGCCCGGCTCGTCGATCGGGAACGCGAGCACATCCGTCGGACCCTCGTGACCGAGATGCTGACGGTTCAGGCCGGCGATCGTGTCCTCGTCGACGAGCAGCAGCGCCACCTCCATGTCCGCCGGGACACGCTGCGCAGCGAGCACACGCTGCGCGAGTGCGACGAGATCGTCGGCATCGACGTCGACGTCCTGCTCGTCCGCGAGGAAGACCGGCACGTCAGGCCCCCTGCGATGCGGACGATGTGGGCGATGCAGGGAGCGCGGGCGTCGACTGCGCCGCGTGACGGTCGTAGGCCTCGACGATGCGCTGCACGATGGGATGCCGGACGACGTCGGCCGCGTCGAACTCGGAGAACGCGACCCCCTCGATGTCACGCAGGATCTCGCGTGCGACGACCAGGCCGGAGCGCTTCCCTTGTGGGAGGTCGGTCTGGCTGACGTCGCCGGTGACCACCGCGCGCGCGTTGAAGCCGATGCGCGTGAGGAACATCTTCATCTGTTCGGGTGTCGTGTTCTGCGCCTCGTCGAGCACGATGAACGCGTCGTTGAGCGTCCGGCCTCGCATGTAGGCGAGCGGTGCGACCTCGATGATGCCGCGCTCAACCTGGTCGACGAGCTCGGTCGCGTCCATCATGTCCTGCAGCGCGTCCCACAGCGGCTTGAGGTACGGATCGATCTTCTCGTGGAGCGTCCCGGGGAGGAACCCGAGCCGCTCACCGGCCTCGACGGCCGGACGGGTGAGGATGAGGCGGTTGACCTCACGGGAGCGCAGCGCCCGCACCGCGGCCCCCATCGCGAGGTACGTCTTGCCCGTCCCGGCCGGACCGATCCCGAACGTGACCGTGTTCTGCGCGATCGCGTCGAGGTAGCGCCGCTGGCCGACGGTCTTGGGCCGGATGGTGCGCCCGCGGTGCGTGACCAGGTGCTCACCGAGCACGTCGGCGGCACGACCCGGTACCCCGTCGCGGACGATCCGGATGGTCTGCTCGACGAGGCGACGGTCGAGCACCTGGCCCCGCGCGACGAGCTCGGCCAGCTCGTCGATGACACGGGCCACCTGGTCCAAATCGGAGTCCGCGACCGGACCGTCGACGATGCGGAACTCGTTGCCACGGGCATGGATACGTGCGGAGAAGGCGCCCTCCACGACCCGCAGGTGCTCGTCGGCATGGCCGAGGAGGGAGGGCATCGTCGCAGGGTCGGTCACCCGCACGGTCAGGACGCCGTCCTCGCGCTGGATGCTCGTCGCACCGGATGCGGGCGCGGACGCGGAGGCGACGCTCACAGGGGGCCACTCACAGGGGGCCGGGGCTCCTCGACGGACGGACCCGGCAGCGTAGCGCCGGGCGCGCCGGCACCCCCCGCGGGTCGCTCGCTCCCCCAGCGTCCGAGCAGCGCCGCGACGACCGCGACGGCGACGGGCCCTGCGTGCTCGGTGCGGAGCACGGACGGACCGAGGCCGACCGCACGCCACCCGGCGGCGGAGAACGCGGCGAGCTCGTCAGGCGCCCAGCCGCCCTCCGGTCCGACGGCGACGACGACCTCCACCGGCCGCGCTCCCCCGACGACGGACGGCAGCGCCGGGGCCCCTGGCGCGGCGACGAGCCGCAGCGCGTCCGGCGTACCGGCGACGAGCACGTCCACACCGACGGGTCGTGTCACCTCAGCGCGCCACACTCCGCGGGACTGCTCGAGCGCCGCGACCGCGACCGACTCCCAGCGCACGACGATCGCAGCCTCCGCACGCTCGTCGGGACGTCCCTGCGTACGCGCGGCGACGACGGGGACGAGCCGGTCGACGCCGAGCTCGCACGCGGCCCGCACGGCGTCCTCCGCACGACGCCCCTTCGATAGCGCTTGCGCGAGCACGAGGCGCGGCGTGAGCGGCGTGGCGACCACGACCGGACCGACGAGTCGTGCGCCGACCTCCACGAGCACCGCGTCGCCGCTGCGACCGGAGCCGTCCGTGAGGGAGAGCCTGGCGCCTTCAGCGAGCCGCAGCACCCGATGCAGATGGTGGCGAGCCGCATCCGCCATGGGGACGACGTCACCCTCGCCCGCCCCTTCGAGCCCACCGGCGACGAGCAGGTGCGGGGCGAGGCTCACGGACGCCGGACCTCCGCCACGGCCCGCCCGTCGGGGTCCTCACCGCGCTGGTCGGCCCACTGACGCACGAGATCGCGCTCCTTGCGGCCGAGCCGGCGCGGGACCTCGACGTCGACGTGCAGATGGAGGTCGCCACGCCGCCCGCCACCGCGGACGGGCAGTCCAGCGCGTGTGACGAGCAGCACCTCCCCCGGCTGGACGCCGGCCGGTACGACGACCTCGTGCTCACCGCCACCGAGCGCGGGGACGAGGACGGTCCCACCGAGCAGCGCCGTCGTGAGCGGGACGCGGACACGCGTGTGGAGCGAGCGGCCGTCGCGTTCGAGGAACGGGTGGGGCGACACCTGGACCTGCAGGTAGAGGTCGCCGGACGGGGCACCCTGCCGGCCGGCCTCGCCCTGCCCCCGCTGAGGGATGCGGTCGCCGTCCTCGAGCCCTGCGGGCACCTCGACCTCGAGCTGCCGACGACGCACCCTCCGGCCCTCCCCACGGCAGTCGGGGCAGGCGTTCGCGACGCTGCGCCCGGTGCCCCCGCACGGGGCGCAGGCGGACGCCGTCGCCATCGAGCCGAGCGGCGTGCGCACCATCCGCTGCACACGACCCGAGCCACCGCAGCTCGTGCAGCGTGACGGCGCGGAACCGTCGGCGGATCCGTTGCCGGCGCAGGTCGGGCACGTCGTCGCGACCTCGACGTCGACGGTGCGCGTGACGCCGGTCAGGACCTCCTCGAGGCTGAGCTCGACGGCGACGAGCACGTCACGCCCCGCACGTTCCCGCTGGGGTGCACCACCGAAGCCCCCGCCGAACCCACCGAACCCGCCGCCCGCTCCGAAGAAGGCGTCGATGACGTCGCCGATCCCGCCGCTGAACCCGAACGGGTCGCCCGCTCCCGCACCCCGTGACTGCGCGGTGCCGTCGTCGCCGAAGCGGTCGTAGCGGGCGCGCCGCTCCGGGTCGGACAGCACCTCGTAGGCCTGCGTGACCTCCTTGAAGCGCTCCGCGTCGCCACCCGCGTCGGGATGGTGCTCGCGCGCCTTTCGCCGGTACGCGCGCTTGATGTCCTCGGGCGCAGCGTCGGGCGCGAGGCCGAGGACGCCGTAGAGATCAGCCATGCTCGGCCAGCGTGTCGAGCGTGCGCTGCAGCTCGTCGGAGACGGCGCGCACCGTGGCGAGCGCACTGCCATAGTCCATCCGGGTCGGCCCGAGCACACCGAGCGATCCCGCCGAGACCAGGCGGTAGCGCTGCGCGACGAGCGACGTCGCTCGCAGGTCCTCGATCGCGTTCTCACCGCCGATCCTCACCGTCGGCGCACCGGGCTCGGGCCCCTCGACCGTCTCCTCGAGCATCCGTGCGAGCGTCTCGCGCTCCTCGAGGAGCTGCAGCAGGCGCGCGAGCTCATCGCGCTGCAGCGAGACGTCGTCCGCGAGCGTCGCCTGGCCCCCGACGAACACCTGGTGCACCCGGTCCTCGCGCACGTCGGAGGCGGCATCGGCGACGGCGCGCACGATGCCTCGAAGGTCGGTCGGGGCCTCCTCGGTGAGTAGACGCAGCACGGCCCCCACGTCACCGAAGCGACGGCCAACGAGTCGGTCGGCGAGCATGGTGCGCGCCCGGTCGAGGTCACGCTCATCCCCGCCCACGGGCAGCTCGACGGTGTGCTTCTCGACCCGCCCCGTGTCCGCGACGAGCAGCAGCAGCGCCGTCAGCGGCCCGAGCGCGACGAGCTCGACGAGCCGCAGCCGCGAGGTCGCGATCGCGGGTGAGATGACGAGCGACACGAGCCGCGTGAGCTGGCTCAGCACCGTGGTCGTGCGCGCGAGCAGGTCCTCGACATCACGGGCGGAACCGAGGAGCTCCTCGATGACCTCGCGCTGACGAGCATCGAGCACGGGCGCGTTGCGCAGGTCGTCGACGAACCAGCGGTACCCCCGGTCGGCGGGGACGCGCCCGGCGGAGGTGTGCGGCTGGGTGATCAGCCCGAGCTCCTCGAGCGCCCCCATGTCGCTGCGCACCGTCGCTGCGGACACCTCGAGCCCTGCCGCCTCGACGACATGCGCGGATCCGACGGGCTGCCCGGTCGTGATGAACTCGGTGACGATGGCCCGCAGGACGATGCGCTTGCGCTCATCGAGGTCGAGGACGCTCGCCTCCGCGGCACGCGCGACGTTGTCGTCGGACACGTCGATGGGCACGTCCACGACGACCGTCCCGCGCACCTGCACGGGGGTCGGGGGACGCTCCACGCCCATGCGGCCTCCTCGCTCCTACCGGCCGTGGAGGCTATCGGCGTGGGGGCGACAGCCCGGGGGCGAGCGCGTACCGTGTCGGGCCGAGATGCGTCGAGGCGGCGCAGGTCCGCCCGCCGCACCACCCGTCCCACCCGCACCTGGAGGGAGCACCGCATGGACACCCGGTCGACCGGCGAGGTCATCGCGTCGCTGATCGTCAACGCTCAGGCCATGGTCGCGAAGGAGGTCGAGCTCGCTCGCCTCGAGCTGCGCCGCATCGTGGCCCGCAAGGTCGCGGCCGTCGTGATGCTGCTGCTCGGTGCGCTCGCGCTCGCGGCCGTCGTGCTGCTCGGCGCGATGACCGCTGCGGTCGCCCTCGAGGACGTGCTCGCTGAGCCGTGGATGGCATGGGGCGTCGTGACGCTCACGGTGACCGTCATCGCCCTGATTCTGCTCGCCGTCGCGGCACGGACGCTGGCCAGCGGTTGGTCGCTCGACGTGTCCCGCCGATCGGCGACGACGACCGGCGCCTGGCTGCGCGGTCTCGGTGAGGAGCTGACCGGGACGACGCGCAGCGATGCGACGACGGACCGGCCGGACGGGGGCGACGAGGCGACAGGGAGGCTCCGATGAGCGCGCGCGACGACCTCACGCGGGCCACCGGCGAGGCACGCGCGCAGGTGCGCTCCGCACGCGAGGCCCTCGCCGCTTCACGCGACGCCCGCTCCGGCGGGACGGCCAAGGACGTCGGCGAGGCCGAGCAGCAGCTCGCGGCTCTGCGCGACGAGGTGGCCACAGACCTTCGCGTCCTGCGCGACCGGGTCACCGGACTCGGTGACGCCGAGCGACGCGGCGCGACCCTCGCCTCGGTCGCCGGTCTCGGGACCCTGGCAGCGCTCGTCGGCACCGGCCTCGCCGTGCGCGGACGGGTGCGTCGGGCGCTCTCGCAGCGGGAGGTCCAGCAGCAGGCGCGAGCGATCGCGAGCGCGATGGCGCGTCAGGCGGCGGACGCGGCAACCGACACTGTCGGTGCTGGGGCACGTGCGGGCCGTCGTCGAGCGCGCGGAGGGATGCTCACCGCACTGACGCTCGGTGCAGCGGTCGCTGGCGCCTTCGTCGCACAGCA
>JAURQY010000010.1 GCA_030835875.1 Nitriliruptorales bacterium
CGCCCGATGAGGGCGCAGCGGTAGCGTGCCAGCCGTGCAGGCTGATCTCGACCACGCGGCGACGACGCCCCCACGCCCGGAGGCGCTGGAGGTCCTCGAGCGCTGGATCGGTTCGGCCAACGCCTCGGCGCGGCACCTCCCGGGTCAGGCCGCCCGCCGAGCCGTCGAGCACGCGCGCGAGCAGGCGGCGACCGCGCTCGGCTGCTCGCCGCACGACGTCATCTTCACGTCAGGCGGGACAGAGGCCGACAACCTCGCCATCAAGGGCATCGTGTGGGCGGCCCGTGCGCGCACTGACGGACGGCCCGTCCACGTGGTGACCACCGCGGTCGAGCACTCCGCCGTCCTCGAGCCGGCGCGCTGGCTCGCTGCCCGCGGGGAGATCGAGCTCGACGTCGTCGCACCCATGACCGACGGCAGGGTTGACGTCGACGACGTGCTCGCGCGGGTCCGCGACGGCTCCGACGGGCGCGCGCCGACCGTGCTCGTCAGCGTCATGGGTGCGAACAACGAGATCGGTGCGATCAACGACGTCGCACGCCTCGGCGCTGCGCTCCGCGCTCGAGGTGTCGCGTTCCACGTCGACGCCGTGCAGTGCGTCGCCACCCTCGACGTGTCGCTCGCCGGCTGGGACGCCGACGCGCTCGCGGTCTCCGCACACAAGGTCGGTGGACCGCAGGGGGTCGGTGTCGCGGTCCTGCGGCGCGGGCTCGCCATCGAACCGGTCACGCACGGTGGCGGGCAGGACCGCGGGCTTCGGTCGGGCACGTTCGCCGTCGGCCTGATCGCCGCCTGCGGTGTCGCTCTCGAGCGCGCCGTCACCGAACGCGCTGCGCTCCGGGAGCGGCTCGGTGAGCTGTCCGATCGCCTCGCGGCAGGACTCGCGCCCGTCGAGGGGGTCCGCCGCAGCGGACCGGCGGCTGCTGCGGACCGCCTGGCCTCGCACGTGCACGTGACGATCGACGGGGTCGACGGTGAGGCGCTCGCGCTCGGGCTCGATGCCGCGGGTGTCTCGGCGTCGGCAGGTTCCGCCTGCTCGTCCGGTGCGGCGGCGGCCTCGCACGTCGTCGACGCCTGCGGTCTCGACGGGACGCCGCTGCGGCTGAGCCTCGGCTGGTCGACGACGCGAGCGGAGGTCGACCATGCGATCGCCGTGCTGCGCGACCTCGTACCGCGGCTCCGCGCGGGTGGCGACGCGTTCGGGCTCACGTCGCTCGTCGCTGACGGTGGCGCGCACGGCGGGGGGCGCTGATGGCACGCGTCCTCGCCGCGATGTCCGGCGGTGTCGACAGCGCGGTCGCCGCCGCGCTGCTCGTCGCGCAGGGGCACGACGTCACCGGCGTCCACCTTCGCCTCGCTGACGTCCCGGTCGACGAGCAGGTGCCCGGCCACGGCTGTTGCGGACTCGACGACGCGCAGGACGCGCGCCGGAGCGCGCAGGTGCTCGGCATCTCGTTCTACGTGTGGGACATGACCGACGTGTTCGCTGAGCAGGTCCAGCGTCCGTTCGCCGCCGCCTACGCGGCGGGGACGACACCGAACCCGTGCGTGACCTGCAACGAGCGCGTCAAGTACGCGGCGCTCCTCGAGCGTGCACTCGCGCTCGGCTTCGACGCGATCGCCACCGGTCACCATGCACGCCTCGAGCGTGACGGACGGCCCGTGACTGGACCGGGGCCGGGCGCCGTGCTCGTGCGCTCGCGTGACGTCGCGAAGGACCAGAGCTACGTGCTGCACATGGCCACCCCGCAGCAGCTCGCCGCGACGCTGCTGCCTGTCGGTGAGCTGACGAAGGAGGAGGTGCGGGCGCGGGCCGCGACGCTCGGGCTCCGGGTCGCGACCAAGCCGGACTCGTACGACGTCTGCTTCATCCCCGATGGGGACACCGCGGGCTGGCTCGCGCGTGAGCTCGGGGCACGGCCGGGGCCGATCGTCGACCTCGACGGGACCGAGCTCGGGACGCACCGCGGCGTGTGGGGCGTGACGGTCGGTCAGCGCCGCGGGCTGGGGCTCGACCATCACGAGCGCCGCTTCGTCGTGGACGTCGACGCGGCGTCGTCGACGGTCGTCGTCGGCCCGCGCACAGCGCTCGCCTGCGCGTGGGTCGAGGTCGATGCTCCGACGTGGGCCGGACCGGAGCCCGACGACGGCACGCGGGTCCGGGTCCAGCTGAGGGCCCACGGTGCTGCGCATGCGGGGGACCTGTCGCGCACAGAGGGTGGGGGCGTCCGACTCCGGCTCGACGAGCCGGCGCACGGCGTGGCGCTCGGACAGGCGGCGGTCATCTACGACGCCGACGACCGGGTCTGCCTCGGCGGTGGACGCATCACCGCGGCAGACCGCCCGGCGCGCCTCCCGCTGCTCGTCGACTCGGGCATCCGATGAGTCCGGCACGCGTCCCCGACGACACGCTCCGTCGTCATGACGAGCTCACGCGCGCGGTGCGCGAGGCCCGCTACCGCTACTTCGTGCTGTCCGAGCCGACGATGTCGGACGCGGCGTTCGACGCGACGCTCCGCGAGCTCGAGGACCTCGAGGCGCAGCATCCGGAGCTTGCCCACGACGGTTCTCCGACCCGGCAGGTCGGCGCTCCGGTTGACACGGCCTTCGCGCCCGTCACCCATCCGATGCCGATGCTCTCGCTCGACAACGCGTTCGACCGTGAGGAGGTCGAGGCCTGGGCGGCCCGCGTCCGCAAGGGGCTCGGCGACGTCGACGCGGTCCGCTACGTGTGCGAGCGGAAGATCGACGGCGTGGCGATCGATCTCGTCTACCGGGAGGGCGTCCTCACTGGTGCCGCGACGCGAGGGGACGGGACGACGGGGGAGGACGTCACCGCGCAGGTCCTCACGATGGGCGACGTCCCCTACCGGCTGGACGTCGCCGATCCACCGGCGATGCTCGAGGTGCGCGGGGAGGTGCACCTGCCGCTGGACGCGTTCGCGCGCATGAACGCCGCGCGCATCGAGGCGGGTGAGGCGGCGTTCATGAACCCGCGCAACGCGGCGTCCGGTGCGCTGCGACAGAAGGACCCGAGCGTGACCGCGCAGCGTCCGCTCGCCCTCTGGGTCCACGGGCTCGGTGTCGTCGAGGGGGTGACGTTCGCCTCGCACAGCGAGGGACTGCGGTGGCTCGCCGCCGCCGGGCTGCCGGTCCCCGAGGAGACGAGGGCCGTCGTCGGGGTCGACGCGGTGTGGGACGAGATCCAGCGCGCGACGGAGGAGCGGCATCGCCTCCCGTACGAGACCGATGGTGTGGTCGTGAAGGTGGACGACCTCGCGCAGCAGTCGCGTCTCGGCTGGACGTCGCGTGCGCCGCGCTGGGCGATCGCCTACAAGATGCCGCCCGTCGAGCAGGAGACGCGGCTGCTCGCGATCGAGGTCAACGTCGGCAGGACCGGGAAGGTCGCACCCTTCGCCGTGCTCGAACCGGTCCTCGTCGCAGGGACCACCATCACGCATGCGACGCTGCACAACGAGATCCAGGTGCACGCGAAGGACGTCCGCGTCGGCGACACCGTCGTCGTGCGTCGCGCTGGCGACGTCATCCCCGAGGTCGTCGGTCCGGTCCTCGCGAAGCGACCGAAGGGGACGCGTCGCTGGCGGATGCCGGCGACGTGCCCGTTCTGCGACCAGCCGCTCGTCCGCCCCGAGGGCGAGGCGCATCACCTGTGCGAGAACGTC